>CAITPI010000125.1 GCA_903894295.1 uncultured Acidimicrobiaceae bacterium | reverse complement strand
GGCAACAGCGCGGTGGAGAGCGCATCGATGAACTCGTCGGTGGTCGGCAGGAGGTCGATCGACCACTGCGCGCCCTTGCCCCGGAGGGTGTCGAGCAGGTCGTTCTGGCTGTCCTGAAGCGACCGCTTGAGACGTCGGGCCAGTCCGGTGACCACCGGAGCCAGCATCTCGTCGCGCTGGAGGATTGCCGGATCCGTCGGTTCGGGAGGTCCAGCCGACTTATCGTCGCCTCCGGACTCCACCGCGGGCGAACCGGCGACGTCTCTTCCACCATTGTCCGGTTGGGTATCGGCCGGTTGCGTATCAACCGACTCCTGATCTGCCGGTTGTGTAACGGCTGGTTCCTTGTCGGCCGGTTCCTTGTCGGCGGGTGGGTCCGGAGTTGCCTCGGCCGCCGGGACCCCGGCACCTTTCGCGCCCTTGCGCCGGCTGCGGGAACCCGATCGGGGCGCCGCTTCGGTTGCGGGGTGCTCCGCCTCCGGAGCTTCCCCCCCGGTGTCCTTCGCCGACCCCGGTTCTTCGGGCGCCGTGGCCCGAATCTTGGCAAAGAGGGCGTCCACGCTCTCCACCAACGGCGTGCCGGCGGCCGCCGCGTCGCCGGCATCTTCGCTTTCGGGACTTTCGTCCGCTGGTTGCGCTGCACCGTCCCCGGCACCGCTGGCCACACTCCCTTCGGACACGGGAAGGAACTCCGCCGCCAATGCTTCCGGGTCGGCGAGGTCGATCTGCTGGCTGGCTTCCCGGGCCGCGGCTTCGGCGGCGGAGCGCGCATTGTTCTCGGCTTCGGCCAGTTCACCCACAATGACGTTGACCGAGGTCTGGACATCGCCGATGGTCTGGGCGAGGCGGTCACGACCGGCCCGCAATCGCTCGATCTGGCCCGACACGGTCTTGCGACGGTGCGCCAGATCGGTCAGCACCTGGACCCGGGCCCGTTGGGCCTCTTCCACCATCGCCCGGCACTCTTCCTTGGTCCGCTCCACCAGGCGGACAGCCTGGTCGTCGGCCGCCGACAGTCGACCGGCGGCCGCTTCCTGGGCTTCGGCGGAAAGCGCCTCGAGTTCGGCCGAGACGGCCGCCCGCCGGTTGGCCAGTTCTTCCTCCAGAGCCCCCTTCTCCAGGGCGATGGCCGCTTCGGCCTCGGCCAACCGTTCTGCCACCAGGGAGTCGAGTGAGGCCTGACGTTCATCGAGGGCGGCCTGGCGTTGCTCCAGGGCCGCCTGTTGTTCGGCCAGAGAGTCGTGGGAAGCCGTGAGCAGCCGGTCGGCCTCTTCTTCCGCCCGCGCCACAATTTCGGCCGCTGCCTCGTGGGCGCTGTGGAGGACCTTGGCCATCTCCTGCCCCAGGGCCTGGGTGAGGGTCGACTCGTCAAGGACGGGATTGGCCGCCCGGTGCCGGGCGTCGGCCAGTTCATTCTGGAGCACGTGCTCCCGGTCGATGATCGAACGCATGGCGGCCGCCACCGCATCGAGGTAACTCCTGACCTCTTCGGGATCAAAGCCCTTGCGGACCACCCCAAACGAGTGCTGGGACACTTCATCGGGAGCAATCTGGGACGGGGAGGAGGAGATGGAAAGCAGACGATCCTCAGACATGGGTCCAGACTACGACGCTCACCCCGGGAATCCCGTCACCCCGCTACGAGGCAGGGGTTGTGGTGGAGGTTTTGCCTCCCACCTTGGTCACCGGCACCGAGCCTCCGTTGCGGGCAAGGATGCGGAGGACCTGATCAAGTGTCGAGACCGGGTAGATCTTCAAGCTCGGGATGTCCTGGGACCGCGCCGCCTTGTACTCCTGGACCGGAACGAAAAAGATGGTGGCCCCGGCCTTCTCCACCGCCACCGTCTTCTGGGCCACGCCTCCGACATCACCCACCCGGCCGTTGGCGTCCATCGTCCCCGTGGCCGCCACCGTGTGGTTCCCGGTCAGGCTGCCCGGGGTCAGGTCGTCGATCACGCCCAAGGTCATCGCCAACCCGGCCGACGGGCCCCCGATGTTGGTCACGTCGATGGTGACGTCCACCGGAAAGGTGTAATTCACCTGATTCTGGGGCTCAATCCCCAGTTTCACCGTGGCGTACTGGCCGAAACCCAGGGAGACCCGGGTGTTCTCCAGTCGGATGGAGACGGCCTTGGATGGTCCCTCGTTCTTCCGCTTCACCATCAACTGCACGGTCTGACCCGAGGCGTAAGGATCGAGGGCGTCCTTGAAGGCCAGCGCGGTCGGGGTCGGGACGTGTCCGACGGCAGTGACCACATCACCCACGTCAAGAACACCGAACGCCGGCGTTCCGGGGAAGATGCCGAAGACGACCGCTCCGCCCGGATGGGCCGGCACCACATAGCCGAGGTGGCGCAGGGCGGCGGCCTTGGCGCTGGCCTCGGCCTGGTCCATCTCGAGGGCCCCCTGGGCGTTGAACTCCGAAGGAGCGACGCCGCCGGTGACGGCATCCTGGGAGACCAGGCTGACGTCGCTCTGGAACTTGTAATAGAGGTAGTTGAGCGCCGTCACCGGTCCGATCTGGACATCGGTCAACAACACCGGATGACCGGTCGGATGACGGAGCGAAGGCGGCACCGTGATGAACTTGTTCACCGACTGGGCATCGCCCGGAAGCAGGGCGTACTCGTTCAGACTGATCCGGGATGCCACGATGACACCCAGGGCGGCCACGAAGAACACGATCCAGAACACCCGGCCCCACGGGCGCTTCTTCCGTCGGGCGTGGGCGTGGCGACGCGGTGACGGCTCCCCGGCGGGCTTCTTCGGTGGCCAGATCGCCTCGGACGTTCCCTGTCCGCTCCAGATGGCGGACGTCCGGTCACCGCTCCCTGCATCGATGGCCGGAACCGCCGACACGCCGTCGGTGGAAGTGGTGGCTTGGCCCGGACCTGATTCGGTGGGTGGGAAGGATTCTTCGGCCATAGTGGTGGAGTGAAGCCTGCCACGCCGGACTCCCGCCGGGATGTCACCACAGAAGTGGTCGCCCGCCGACGGCTGGTGGCGCTGGCCGGCCATAAGGGGGACCCTGCCACCGCCCGCCGTGGCCTCGACGATGCGTCCCCCTTGGTCCGGGTCACCGCACTCGGGGCCCTCGAGCGCCTCGGGTCACTCACCAATTCGGACCTGGAGGTCGCTCTTCTCGACGGTCAACCGGCCGTTAGACGCCGGGCCGCCGAACTGGCTGGCCAGCGCCCGGCCATCGATCTCACCGCCGCCCTCGGGGACGAAGACCCCGGGGTCACCGAGATGGCGGCATGGGCTGCCGGCGAACAGGAGCAGAGGCGCTACGTGCCGCAGTTGACGGGACTGGTCACCGGAAGCGGGAAACATGAGGATCCGCTCTGTCGCGAGGCGGCCGTCGCGGCGTTGGGAGCCATCGGCGACGAGGCCGGGCTGCCCGCCGTACTTCTGGCCCTGGAGGACAAGCCGGCCGTGCGACGCCGGGCGGCCGTGGCCCTGGCCGCCTTTGACGGTCCCGAGGTGACGGCCGCGCTGGAGCGTGCACTGGGCGACCGCGACTGGCAGGTGCGTCAGGTGGCCGAAGACCTGCTGGAGATCGAACAGGTCGACCGGGAGGGCCGCTCAATCCCCGACTCCCCTGGCCCGGGAAGCGAACCGGTCACCGGTTAGGCCCGGGAGGCGGCTGGCGCCCTCTCAAGGCCTGAACGCCTCGTCTCCCACACCCCGGGGTTCCGGGATGCCGTGGTTGCCCGCGGTCCCTTTCACCGGGTGTGCGTTACCCGCGTGTGCGGCACCCGACCGAAGGACCCGTCTCAGCTGTCGGCGGCGGCGAAGATGGGCCGGAGACGGTCGAACGAGTCCAGACACAGCCCGGTACCTTCCACCACACACTCCATGGGATTGGCCACCTTGTGGACCACGACGTCGGTCTCGGTGGCGATGCGTTCGGCCAGGCCGGCCAGCAGCGAGCCGCCCCCCAGGAGATGGACGCCTTCGTAGATGATGTCCTGGGCCAGCTCGGCCGGAGCCTCGGAGAGGCAGCCCACGACGGTGGCGAGAATCGTGTCCACCATGTCGGCCATGGCGTCGCGCACCTCTTCGGGTGCGAGGATCACGGTCCGGGGCTCACCGGTCGAAACGTCACGACCCTGGACTTCGGCCTTGCGCTCGGCTCCACCGGGCGTCGCGGCCCCGATGGCCAGCTTGACCGCTTCCGCCGTTCGTTCACTGATGGCCAAATCGTGCTCATGCCGCACGTAGGTCTGGATGGCGGCATCGATGTCCAGACCTCCACAGCGGACCGAACGCGACGCCACCACCCCACCGAGGGAGATCACCGCCGTCTCGGTGGTTCCCCCGCCAACATCAACCACCATGCTGGCCACCGGTTCATGAACGTCGAGGCCGGCTCCGATGGCCGCCGCCATCGATTGCTCGATGAGATGGGCGCTCGACGCCCCGGCCCGTCGCACTGCTTCCTTGACGGCCCGGCGTTCGACCGAGGTGATGGCCGACGGCACTCCCAGCAACACCCGGGGCCGGTTGATCCGGGTCACACCGACCTGACGGAGCAACAGCCGGATCATCCGCTCGGTGATGTGGAAGTCGGTGATGGCGCCCTCGCGAAGCGGACGGACCGCCACCACATAACTCGGCGTGCGGCCCACCAGACGCCAGGCTTCCTCGCCAATGGCCAGCACCTCGTGGGATCTCGTGTCGAGGGCGACCACCGTCGGCTCCTCGAGCACGATGCCACGACCCCGGGCGAAGACGCGGGTGTTGGCCGTCCCCAGATCGAAGGCGAGGTCACGGGTCATGCCTGCATGCTACGTCGGCCGGCACGGGGTCATCGGGCGACACCTCTTGGCCACGGTTGCTCACTAACCTGTGATGGTGCCTCCGGAGGACGACCCTGCATTCCATCCCGAGGTCCCCGACCACGACGGTGACCCCGATCCCTTTGCCGTAACGGCTTCCGGCTGGACGCATCCGGACGACCGGCTGTGGCGCCACCCCTCGGAGCGCTCGACATCACCCGGGCCGGGTACCACCGGACAGGGGGAAACCGACGGATCCCCGAACCCTGTCGGCCCGGCGGGGACCGGTTCCTCCCGCCGGAACCGGCGACGGTCGGTTCTGCTGGTTGCGACGGCCGGAGTCGTCCTGATCGCCGGTACCTTTGTCGCACTGACCTTCAACGACACCTCGACCACCTCGGGTTCCGCCGAGGGGGCCGATCATCCGGAGAATCCGTCCGCCACGCTCACCACCCTGGCCGGAATGAACGACCTGGTCACCACCTCCCAACTGCACGCCATCTCTTCCACCCTTGGTCCGTCCGTGGTGTCGGTGGAAGAAGCCAGGCCGGGCGGAGCAGTGGAGGTTGGCACCGGAGTGGCCAGCGGTGGCAACAACATGGTGGTCACCACCTTGCCGTCCGCTGCCCTCCGCCACCCGATCGTTCTGGCCACCGCCACCGGTCAACTCGTTGCCGCCACGGTGGTGGGCCGGGATGCCACCACCGGTATCACCGCCCTTCACGCCGACGACCAGATTCCCCGGGCGCCACTGGCGACACCCGGTGCCCTCCGGACCTACCGAACCGGCTCGTCGGTGGCCCTGGTGGCCGAGATCCATCCCGAAAGGAACCGGGCGTCGACGATGACGTTCCACGAGATCGTCGTGGATACGGCGTTGGCCAACCGTGCGGCGCCGAACGTTCCAGGAGGGACGCCGGGTCGAACCGGTTCCGGAACGTCCGCTGTTCCCTCTCCCGTTGTCATCGCCCAGGACGGGGAGGGACACGGACTGTCTCCGTCCCGGGACGGGAGCCCCCTCGTGGATGCGGTCGGCCGGATCTTCGGACTGCTTGTTCCGGCCACCAACGGGAACCCGGCCTCGACGATGGCGTTCTGGCCCATCGGCATGGTCGAGCAGGTCACCCGCGATCTCGTCAGCACCGGACGGGTCACCTCCGGGTCGTGGGGCGCAACGCTCGGAGCGGATGCCCGGATCACCGGCGTTACCCCGGGAGGTCCGGCCCAACGGGCCGGCCTCAAGGCCGGAGACTCCTTGCTCCGACTCGACGGCTGGGTGGTGCACACCGGCGAGGACGTGGTCGATCTCCTCTACGGCCGACCGGCCGGATCAACGGTCACGGCCACGATCGAGCGGTCCGGCTCGGTGCTCCACGTGCGTGTCGCTCTCCAGCCCGCCTCCTGAACCCACCAGCGGCAACTCCCTTCACGGTTTCGCTTCCGGGCCCGGCCGCCGTACCGTGCGTTCTTCGGCGGTTCTAGCATGAGGACATGGCGCCTTCCGACTCCGGCGATTCCGGTCTTCCGTTCCAGTCGCTGCTCGGCGACCTCATGAACATGCTGGGCTCGTCGGGACCCAACCAGTGGCAGTTGACCCAGTCGTTCGCCTTGAACGTGGCGACGGGGGGTTCCCCGGAAGGCAACGTCGATCCCGTTCAGCGGATGCAGCTCGAGCAGTTGGCCCGGGTGGCCGAGTTGAGTGTCATGGAGGCCACCGGACTGGAACTCACCCCCGGGGGCCACCAGATCACCGTGGTCCCGGTGAACCGGTCCGAGTGGACGAACCGGGCCCTTGCCTCCTGGCGCACCCTCCTGGAGGCCATGGCGCCGGTGCCACCGGAGCAGGCGGCCCCGACGACCGATCCCCTGGTCGCCATGGAGTCAGGCGGACTGGAGGGCATGGCCGGTCTGTTCGGCCAGTGGGCCACCACCATCGGCCCCATGTTCTTCGGCCTGCAGGTCGGTTCGGTGGTGGGCCACCTGGCCCAGCGGACGCTCGGCCAGTATCCGCTGGCCGTCCCGTGGGCCCCGAGCAACGAACTGCTCTTTGTCCTCACCAACATCACTGCCTTCGCCGAAGACTGGAGTCTTCCCCACGACGAGACCCTGATCTGGGTGCTGGCCCGCGAACTCGCCGCCAATGCCGTGTTGACCATCCCGGCGCTCAAGGCCCGCATCGAAGCGACCATGCTGGAGGTCGCAACCTCGAGCGCGCATGCCCAGGGAGACCTCCTCGGTCGCCTGGGCGGTCTGCTCTCGGGCAGTTCGCCGGAGGGCCTCGACGACCTCGGTGGCGGCATGGACCTGTCGGCCCTCCAGGGCATGATGGGCGACCCCGAAGCCCTGCTTTCGGGACTGCTGACCCCGGAAGCGAGTTGGTCCTCGGACCTTCTGACGGCCTGGGCCGTGGTCATCGACGCCTACGCCGACCACATCGCCAACGTCGTGGGCGCCCGCCTGATCGGCTCCCACCAGACACTCGCCGAGGCGTGGTATCGCCGACGGACCGAGCGGGGCAAGGGCGAAGAGGCGGCCGGTGCCCTGTTCGGCCTGGATCTGGACCAGGAGCAGGTCGACCTCGGTCGGGCCTTCATCAGCGGGGTTGTCGAGCGGGCCGGGGAAGACGGGTTGGCCCGCCTCTGGACATCGCCGGATCACCTACCGACTCCGGCCGAGGTGCGCGCCCCGGGCCTGTGGTTGGAGCGGATCAGCCTGCCCGGACTCGATCCACCCAGCTAGGAAGATCTCCCGGTTGCGGTCCGGGCCGGAAGGGGCTCAGGCTTCGGGTACCGTTTCGGCCGCCGGAGCCGGTGCGGCCTCTTCCTCGGGCAGACCGAGGTCCCACTCGAGCATGATGTTCTCCCGCTCGGCATCCCGGATCACCCGCTCGCGGTTGCGCCGATACTGCGGATCATGCGGCGGCAGGAGGACAAGCCGGGCCATCGTGCGACGCCGGAACTCCTCGATCAGGGCCGCGTCACCGAAGTCCGACTGGACCTCCCAGTGCGGCGAGACCGGACCGAGGTAGACCACGCGAACGTGCCCAACCGGAGGGAGAACTTCTTCTTCACCTTCGGGGACCTGCGAATCATCGGTGGCCATGGTCATGGTCGTGCTTCCTCCTGCGTTGGGGCGAGGCCGATCCTACCCCGTTCGGGCCTTCGGCCGGACCCGCTAGCGGGTGTTCGGATTCGCACCGAGTGTGACGTGCAGGGTGAGATGCCGGGTACCCCGGACCACACCGAGTGCGACGTGGTCGCCCGGGGCGAGGGGACGGATGTCGGCGGTGAGTTGGGCCGCCGACGTCACGACTTTGCCGTTGAACGAGACGATCACATCACCGGCCTGCACACTTCCCTTGGCCGCAGGTCCGCCGGGCTCCACCGAGAGCACGAGCGCCCCGGACGAGACCGACAGGCCTTCCTGTTGCTGCACCGACGGGGTGACCGGAGCCACGGTGACACCGAGAAACGCCTTGTTGTGCGAAGGGGCCGGACCGGAGTTCCCGGAGCCGCCGGAAGAGGCGCCACCGGTGGTTCCCCCGGTGCCACCGGTCCGCAGGCCGGGTAGAAGTGGCTTGATGGAGTCGACCGGAATGGCAAAGCCGATGTTCTGGGTCGGGGCGTTGCCGGACGAACTCGAAGCCACTGCGGTGTTCATGGCGACCACCTGGGCCTGGGCGTTCACCAGCGGTCCACCCGAGTTGCCCGGGTTGATGGCGGCATCGGTCTGGAACAGGCCGGAAAGGGATTCGCTGCCTCCATGGTCGTTCTCCGCCGTGAGTGAACGGTTCTCGGCCGAGATGATGCCCTGGGTCACCGTCGGACCGCCGGCCAGAGCCAGGGCGTTGCCAATCGCCACCACGCTGTCCCCGACCTGGGCATCCGAGGACTGCCCGAGGGTCACCGTCGGCAGGTTCGACGCGTCGTCGATCTGGACCAGCGCCACGTCTTTCGCCGGATCGGTCCCGAGCACGTGGGCCGGACGGGCCTTGCTCTGGCCCAACAGCGTGACGGTGACCGAAGCTGCCCCGGCCACCACGTGGTTGTTGGTCAGGACTTCGCCGTTTGACGTCAGGATCATGCCCGTTCCCGCCGCTTGCGAAGTCAGTCCGTTGGCGCCGGCAGCCTGGCTGTCCACCGAAACGACGGCCGGCTCGACCTTGGCCAGGATGGCCTGGATATCTCCGACTCCCGGAATGACGCTCCGGGTCGGGAAGAACTCCTTCACGATCGTCTGCTGCTGGTTGATGCCAACCGTCGCCCCGACCAGGGAGCCAACCACGCCGGCGATGAGAGCGACCAGCACCACCAGCCACACCCAGGTCCGGGTCCTCAGGGTGTGTCGCACCACCTGCACCGAAGGGGGCGGAATGGGCGGCGCCAGATGGGGTGGCCACGCGTTCCAGGTTGGAGGTGGCTGGGGCGGCTCGGCCACCATGCCCGCCGGCGGCGGAAAGGACGGCGGAGCGACCGGCGCAAGGACCCCGGAACCCGGGCCCGGAGGCGGCGGCGGCGGGAGCGGCGGTGACGAAACAGCCGGTGGTTCCTCGGCCGGAAGAGTCACGACCCGGGGGGCCGCCGGCGACGGAGTGGGGAGCGCCCCGGCCGGAGCAATCGGTCGTGGCGCCCGCTCCGGGGATGGCGCAGAGGTCAGGGAAGGCACGTCGGGTACAGGACGCGGTGCCCGTTCGGGCGACATGGCCGGCAGCCTGATCCCGCCGGAGTCCCCATTTCGGTCAGCCTGACTGGTGGATTCGCCAGGCGCGACCACTGGAGGAGGTGCGATGCCCAGTGTGGCCCGCTCGGCCGGATCCACCAGGGCCGGGATCTTTTGCGGTGGTGGCGGACGTGAATCGACCTGCTCGCCGGTCGGGACCGGTGCACCCGGTGGGTCCCCTTCAGGGCCGTCCCGTTCCTCTCTCAACGGCTGCTCCCGCCTGCGTACATAAGAAATCCCAGTTCATTTATAAGAAAACGGTGAGGATTCCCTCAGAAACGCCTGTTTCCGTAGGAATCAACAAGTTCTACTGCGAGACTAGTAGCACCAAGGACACCCGAGGTTGTCACCCCCCGGGACGTCCACAGAACGACCAAACCGCAGGATACAACGGTAGAAGGAGCAGACCATGAGTGATGACTGGATGGATCAGGGGAAATGCCGGGACATGGCGCCGGCCGTGTTCTTTCCGGGAGATGGCGTCGGTGTGATCGCGGCCCAGCGCATCTGTGCCGAGTGCCCGGTGGCCGAACGGTGCCTGCAGTACGCGCTCGACGAGCACATCGACCACGGAGTGTGGGGTGGGAAGTCCGAGCGGGAGCGGCGTCGGATCGCCCGGCGTCGTCGCCTCGGCGCACCGGTCGCCGCCATGGCCTGAACCTGGCTGCCCGGACCTGGCTGCCTCATTCCGGTCGGCCTGGCGGCACCGGAATCTGGCGGCGAAGGCCACCGGTCGTCGGGGATTGCGCGAACATGGCCGCATCGTTTCCGCTTGCTTGTTGAACGAACTCCCACGTCTCCAGAGTCCGACCGGACGCCGCGTCGCCACCCATGAAACTTCGCGTGCCCCGTCCGTTCCCGCAACGTGGAATCCGCAACCGGCGTCCCACCCGGAATCCGTCAGGTAGCCAGTGACCGCCCGAAGAGATGCCGGCACCCTTCTGGAGTGCGTGATCAACGTCAGCGAAGGCCGGGACACCTCGGTGCTCGACCGCTTGCGGGATTCGGCCGGGACGACCTTGCTCGATGTCCACACGGACCACGACCACCATCGCTCGGTCTTCACCCTGGGCGGGCCGGCGTCCGACGTGGAAGCGGCCGCCCGGCAACTCGTGGCCCGCTCGCTGGAGCTGATCGACCTACGAACCCATCACGGCGTGCACCCCCGGCTGGGCAGCGCCGACGTCGTTCCTTTCGTGCCTCTCGGCCCTTCGATCACCGAGGTCGACCTGGCGGCCGGCGACCCCCAAGGTCTGCCCTGGCGCGAGGCGCTTGCCGCCCGGGACCGGTTCGCCCAATGGGCGGCGGAAACCCTCGGCCTTCCCTGCTTCCTCTACGGATCGGGCATCACGTTGCCCGAGATCCGGCGCCGGGCGTTTGCCGATCTTGCTCCCGACCGCGGACCGGATGTTCCCCACCCGTCGGGAGGCGCCGCCGCCGTTGGGGTGCGGCCGGTACTGATCGCCTACAACGTCTGGGTGGAGATCGATCCGTCCCTCGTTGCCTCCGGGACAGCCGACGCCGTGACGGTGGCCCGACAGGTTGCCCGGGAACTGCGAACCCCCGAGGTGCGCACGCTCGGACTGTCCGTCGACAACCGGGCCCAGGTCAGTTGCAATCTGGTGGAACCCCTCCGGGCCGCACCTGACCAGGTGTTCGACCAGGTCGCCACCCGGGCCCGGGAACTGGGCGCCCGGGCGACCGGAGCCGAACTGGTCGGACTGCTGCCCCGGACGATCCTCCAACGCATCCCGTCCGACCGGTGGGCCGAACTTGATCTCGCCGAGGAAAAGACGATCGAGTTCCGACTGGGTCAGGTGCGATCAGCGGACTGAGTGCGCCCCAATCCACCACGACCCCGGCGAGCACGCCGGCCTTGTGGTCAGGCGCCCCTAGGACGCAGCGGCCCGGCGCTGGAGGGCGCGCTGGCGACGCAGGCGCCGACGCTCCCGCTCGGAGAGACCGCCCCAGATGCCGAACTTCTCGCCATTGGCCAGTGCGTACTCCAGGCAGTCTTCCCGGACCACACAGCCCCGGCAGACCTCTTTCGCTTCCCGGGTGGACGCACCACGCTCCGGAAAGAAGAGGTCGGGATCAACTCCCATGCAGTTGGCTTTGGTCTGCCAACTCCGCTCCTGCTCCCCCAACATCATCGCCGCTGCATCCATCGGATTCACCCTCGCTCTCGCTTCGCATTACCCCGGTGCGACCATCCCCCACCCCCGAGGTATGGCAACCGTGTAACTACACGGGTGTCATCCTTCACCATGTCGCCGGAAAACGCAAGAAATCCTTGTCATTTCGGGACATTCGGCCCGATGTGGTGCCTTCGGGGCGCCTGGTCGGCCGGCCGGTCAGGCGAAAGGAGTTCAGACGGCCCGGCGCCGGCCACCCCGCACGGTGGTCTTGTGACGGAGGAAGTCCACGAGGACGTAGTCACCGAGTTCGTCCGGCGACGTGGCGAACGTCCGTCCCTTGTTGATCCGGGCCACCTGTTCGATGAAGCCCTGAAGTCCGCGGTCCGGGTCCAGCAGGAAGGTGTTGATGGTGATCCCGGCCTTGGTGCACCGCATGACTTCGGCCAACGTGACTTCCAGGGTCTCCGGCAGTGGCGGATACATGAAGAACGGTTCGTGACCCAGTCCCGACGCATCCGGGATCAGGTGGGCCGTCGGCTCACCGTCGGTGACCAGGATGATCTGCTTGGTTCCTTGCTGATGGGCCAGCATCTTGCGGGCCAGGATCAGGGCGTGCTGCAGGTTGGTGCCGTACACGTAGTCCCAACTCACCGTCGGAAGGTCTTCGGCTTCGATCTCCCGGGCCAGTTCCGAGAAGACCACCAGTCCGAGGTAGTCCCGGGGAAAGCGGGAGGCAATCAGGGTCTGCAATGCGAGGGCCATCTTCTTGGCCGGCACGAAGTTGCCCCGCATCGGCATGGACATCGACAGGTCCAACAGCAAGACGGTGGCCGAACGGGTGAGTGCCTCGGTCTCGATGACCTCGAAATCCTCGGGTGTCAGCTTGACCGGAAGTCCGCTCCCGGCCCGCCGCACGGCGTTGTGCACGGTCCGGGACAGGTCGAGGTTGAACGGGTCACCGAACTCGTAGGGCTTGGTCGTCTCTTCCCGGTCGTGACCGGTGCCGGTCCAGGTGGTCCGGTGGTTCCCGACCCGGTCCTTGCCCAGCTGGTCAAAGAGGTCACTCAGGGCTTGCTGCCCCATCCGGCGGATGCCCTTGGGCGTCAACTCGAAGCGGCCCTCGCGTTGGTCGATCAGGCCGGCCTCCTTCAGTTGCTGGGCCAGCTTGGCCAGCCGGTCGACCGACCGGGCCGCATCTTCACCCAGCGTGCGGGCCACCTTGTCGAGGTCGACCTCCGACAGCGTGGCCGGAGAGTTGGCCGACCGCAGATACGCCTCGAGCTCGTCGAGGTCCCGGAGGCGGCTGGCCGCATCGGTGGCCTCGCCCATGCCCATCGGATCATCCCCGCTGAACCGGTAGCGCTGTTGCCAGCCGGCATCCGGAAAGGCCTTCTGGAGATTGCCCGCCAACCGGTCAACCTGCCAGCGGAGGTCCATGTCCTCGAGCAACGATTCGGCGAGGCCCTGCAGCTGGGCCCGCTGCTCGGGGCTCATGGAATTCCACATGGCCTGGGCGGCCGCCATCTGGGCCGCCAGCTGTTCCAGTAGCTCATCGAGGTTTGACGGATTTCCCGGGAAGAGGTCGCCGAAGTTCTCCATGAAGTTCTCGAACGTCGGGTCGAGATCCTCGCCGGCCTCCCGCTGCTCGATCATCCGGTTCAGGGCGTCGTAGGCGTTGCGCATCCGCTCGAGCGTCTCGGGGTCCATCGAACTCATGGCCTCGGACATCTGGTCGAAATAGGTCTTCGCCACTTCCTCCCGGAGTTTCTCCATGAGCTGCTCGAAGTGCTCGCGGGCCTCGGACGAGACGAAGTCGTAGTTCTGCAAACTGCGAACCTGACCCGCCAGGTCGGCCGGCATCAGGTCCAGCTGCATCCGCCGCTCGGTGGCCACCTGGTCGGTGACTTCCTGGCGGCGCTGGTCGCCGGATTGGCGGGCGTCACCCTCCAGTTTGTCGATGCCCAGACGTTCCTCGGTCAGGACCTCCTGCAGTTCGTCGGCAATGTCCTGGTAGGCCCCGCCGAGATTGCCCCGCTCGAGTTGGTCCTGACGCTCCTCGCGGAGGCGCTGGAGCAGCTCGCGCAATCCCTCAACCCGCTCGCCGTCGGGCGTCTCCCAGCCGCGGTTCACCATGCGCTGAAGCGCATCCTGAAGATCGCTGCTGTTCAGGAGGTCCTCGGTCAGCTGCTCCAGGATGGCGTCGGTGTCGTCGATCGCCGAGTTCTGGGTCCCGTCCCACCGGCGATAGTCGAACCGCCAGGTCACCCGCGGCCTCGATAGGTCGCCCGGCTTCCGGCCGCTTCCTTGTTCAGGCGCTTGGTGAGGTGCAGCCCCTCCAGGATGAACTCCAGTGCACTGGCCACCACGGCCGGATCCGACGAACCGTCGGTCAGCCGGCTCACCGGCTCGGCCAGGGCCGGCACCGCCGCCAGGATGTCGGCGTAGGCGGCCGATGGCAGGTCGTCTCCGGCATGGACCACCATGTCCTCGGCGAACGCCTCGATGATGGGCTGGGGCTCGGCGAGGTGGACCCGCCGGCGGAACACCAACAAGGTGGCCGCTGCGATCAGCTGGGCGAGGATGATCTCCTCCCGGCCTTCCTCCATCGATTCGATCTCGACCTTGCCCTGGGTGGAGGACAGCAGGGCCTGCAGGTCGGAGACCCGGGGCACCGCTTCACTCTCGCCGTTGCGCAGGGCCCGTCGGGACGCATTGGCCACCATGGTCTCGTAGTTGGCAATGGTGAGTCGGACCGACACACCCGAGCGCTGGTTGAGATGCGGGCTCTGGCGGGCGATCTGGCTCAGTTCGGCCACGATCTCGGCCATGAAGGCGGGAACTTCCACCTTCAGACCGTTGCCACCCGGTCCGCCTTCACCCTGTCCGGGAAGGTCCGCTTCGGCCGCGGCGATGACGAGTTCGGTCGCCGCATCCGGCGGATAGTGGGTGCGGATTTGGGCGCCAAACCGGTCCTTCAACGGCGTGATGATGCGGCCCCGGTTGGTGTAGTCCTCGGGGTTTGCCGTGGCGACCAGCACGATGTCGAGCGGCAGGCGGACCCGGTGGCCACGGATCTGCACGTCGCGCTCCTCGAGCACGTTGAGCAGTCCGACCTGGATGCGCTCGGCCAGGTCGGGCAGTTCGTTGACGGCGAAGATGCCGCGGTTCAACCGGGGAACCAGGCCGTAGTGGATGGTGAGTTCGTCCGACAGGTAGCGGCCTTCGGCCACCCTGATCGGATCCACTTCACCGATGAGATCGGCGATCGAAGTGTCGGGCGTGGCCAACTTCTCGCCGAACCGGTCGGAGCGGTGCACCCAGGCGACGGGGGTCTCGTCACCGTGGGCGGCAACCAGGTCCTTGGCCATGCGCGAGATCGGATGGTAGGGGTCGTCGTGGATCTCCGAACCGGCGACCACCGGCATCCACTCGTCAAGCAGTCCGACGAGCGATCGGACGATGCGGGTCTTGGCCTGCCCGCGCTCGCCCAGCAGGATGACGTCGTGTCCGGCCAGGAGGGCGTTCTCCAGCTGCGGCAGAACGGTGTCCTCGAAGCCGAGCACGCCGGTGACCAGTGGCTCGCCGGCGGCGATCCTCGCCGATGCGTTCCGCCGGATCTCCTCGGAGACCGGGATGGAGACCCACCCTGAAGCGGTCAGCTCGCCCAGGGTCGAGATGGCGGGCGGCGGAGTGGTCTGGCGGGCCAGGTTCCTCGGGTGGTTGTCGGCGGGCATCGCGTCGGGCGTCGGCGTACTCATGGGATGAAGCCTAGGCCGTTCGGACCGGATGTCGGGATGGCAGATGGGCGAACTGGATCACGAACAGGCAGTGGCGTCCGCCGGGCCGGGGCCGGGGCCGGGGACCTGACGGGGAGTGTGGCCCCGCATGTGGTCGCCACGGTTCGGCCACCGGTGGATCACGGAAAAACTCGCTCTCGTTTGGAAAAATGGCGATCTGACGTGGGACACTATGCTCCGTCTGCAACGCGTTTCGGTGTCCTTGACCGTGCCCAGCCAGGAGTTTCCGGTTGACCGGCGGGAACTGATGCCGACCTGCGTTGTAGAGGATCCGCAAGA
The DNA here is from genome assembly GCA_903894295.1 of uncultured Acidimicrobiaceae bacterium. Classification (GTDB taxonomy): domain Bacteria; phylum Actinomycetota; class Acidimicrobiia; order Acidimicrobiales; family RAAP-2; genus Bog-756. The sequence goes on along the minus strand of CAITPI010000125.1, from coordinate 6,487 downwards.
ATCGTGCGCCATGGCCCGAGCCGGCCAGGACGACTGAGGGAGAGAACCAAGTGACGACGGTACAAGAGCCCATGGGGGCCCCGCTTCCGGCCGAAGGCGCCGAACAAACGGTGACCCCGGTAGTACTGGGAGGAGCCCGCGGTGGACCTTCGGTTCCCACCTTGCGCAAGGACCGTTACTGGGTGCAGCCGGTGGTCACCGCCGCCGTGTTGGCGTCCTTCGTGGTCTACGCCAGCTGGGCGGCGTTCGTCAACAAGAACTACTTCGTCGGTGCCTCCGCCAACCGGGACCTGATCTCGCCCTTCTACTCCCCCTGCCTGGCCACGAGCTGCGTGCCCGGCAGCCACATCGGGCCGTCCATCTCCTGGTGGACCCTTTCGCCCGCCCTGTTGATCCTGATCTTCCCGCTCGGGTTCCGCATGACCTGCTACTACTACCGCAAGGCCTACTACCGGGCCTTCTGGCTGGCCCCGCCGGCCTGCGCCGTCTCCGACGCCCACGGCTCCTACTCGGGCGAGACCCGCTTCCCGCTGATCTTCCAGAACGTCCACCGCTACTTCTTCTACTTCGGGTTGATCTTCAACGTCATCCTCACCTACGACGCCTTCGCCTCCTTCCGCTGGCTGGGTGACGGCACCGGAATCAGTGTCGGCACGGTGGTCCTGTTCGTGAACGCCACCCTGCTCTGGCTCTACTCCCTCTCCTGTCACGCCTGCCGCCACCTCTGCGGCGGCGGGGTCAAGCAGTTCTCGAAGGCGCCGGTCCGCTACCGGCTCTGGAAGGCGCTCACCCCGCTGAACGGCAAGCACATGCTGTTCGCCTGGATGAGCCTCTGCTTCGTCGCCTTCACCGACCTCTACATCCGCCTGGTCGCCAGTGGTGCCATCCACGACTACGGCATCCACTTCTAAGGAGATCACCATGACCACAACCGATCTCTACGAAACCCACGAGTACGACGTCGTCATCGTCGGCGCCGGTGGCGCCGGCCTGCGGGCCGCCATCGAGTCCCGGGCCAAGGGCCTCTCGACGGCCGTTGTGACCAAGTCGCTGCTGGGCAAGGCCCACACCGTGATGGCCGAAGGTGGCGTGGCCGCCGCCCTTGGCAACGTCTACGAAGAAGACAACTGGAAGACCCACTTCCGCGACACCATGCGCGGCGGCAAGATGCTGAACAACTGGCGCATGGCCCAGCTCCATGCCCAGGAGTCGGCCGACCGGGTGCGCGAGCTCGAGGAGTGGGGCGCCCTGTTCGACCGGACCAAGGACGGACTCATCCTCCAGCGCGACTTCGGTGGCCACCGCTATGCCCGCCTCGCCCACATCGGGGACCGAACCGGACTGGAGTTGATCCGCACCCTCCAGCAGAAGGCCGTGGCCGACGGCATCGAGGTCTTCATGGAGACCAAGGTGCTCCGCCTCGTCCAGGACACCGACGGTGTCGTGTCCGGCGTCGTCGCCTATCGCCGGCCGACCGGTGAGTTCGTGGTCTTCAAGGCCAAGTCGGTCATCCTGGCCACCGGCGGCGTGGGCAAGTCGTGGATGTACACCTCCAACTCGTGGGAAGGCACCGGCGACGGACACGCCATGGCGCTGTGGGCCGGAGCCGACCTCATCGACATGGAGTGCGTCCAGTTCCACCCGACCGGCATGGTCTGGCCCCTGTCGGTCCGGGGCATCCTCGTGACCGAGGGCGTCCGGGGCGACGGTGGCGTGCTCCGCAACTCCGAGGGCCAGCGGTTCATGTTCGACTACATCCCGCCGATGTTCCAGGCCGAGACGGCCGACAGCGAGGACGAGGCCGACCGCTGGTATGACGACCACACCGCCGGCCGGCGCCCCCCGGAACTGCTGCCCCGGGACGAGGTGGCCCGCTCCATCAACAGCGAAGTGAAGGCCGGTCGGGGCAGCCCCCACGGCGGCGTCTTCCTCGACATCGCCTCCCGGCGCTCGGCCGAGGACATCCGGCGGCGCCTGCCGTCGATGTACCACCAGTTCAAGGAGCTCGCCGGTGTCGACATCACCGCCGAGCCCATGGAGGTCGGTCCGACGTGTCACTACATCATGGGTGGCGTCCGGGTCGAGGCCGACACGACCCAGACCACCCGGGCCGGCCTGTTCGCCGCCGGTGAGGTTGCCGGCGGCATGCACGGCTCGAACCGCCTCGGTGGCAACTCCCTCTCCGACCTCATCGTCTTCGGACGCCGGGCCGGCATCGGGGCCAGCGAGTACGCCGAGGGCCGCAGTGGAAACTTCACCCTCGACGAGGGCCAGATCACCGGAGCGATCGAGGCGGCTCTCGCCCCCTTCGCCCGGGAGAGCGGCGAGAACCCCTACGAGATCCACCAGGACCTCCAGGCCACCATGCAGAGCCTGGTCGGCATCATCCGCACCGGACCGGAACTCGAAGAGGCCCTCGTCAAGATCGAGGAACTCGAGGACCGGGCCACCCGGATCGCCGTCAAGGGCGGCCAGCAGTACAACCCGGGCTGGAACCTCACCACCGACCTTCCGGCCATGCTCACCGTCTCCAAGTGCACGGCGCTCGGCGCCCTCGAGCGCAAGGAAAGCCGGGGTGGCCAGACCCGCGACGACTATCCGAAGCCCGATCCGGAGATGGGCAAGGTCAACTTCGTCGAGCGCATCTCGTCCTCCGAGGTCGAGATCGGGGCCGGCGGCAACCCGTCCGTCCGGTCGATCACCGTTACCCCCGAACCCATTCCCCAGATGCCCGACGAACTCCGGGCACTCCTCGAGGAGGCCGTCTGATGTCCATGAGCAGCGAAGAAACCACCAGCCGGGCTCCGGACGCCACGGCCCCCCAGGCCCGACCGGAGTCACAGGGCGAAGTCGTCATGAACCTGTGGCGGGGCGATGCGGAGGGTGGCGAGTTCGTCGAGTACGTCATGCCGGCCCAGGAGGGCGAGGTTGTCCTTGACGTGATCCACCGGGTCCAGGCCACCGCCGCACCCGACCTGGCCTGTCGGTGGAACTGCAAGGCCGGCAAGTGCGGCTCGTGCTCGGCCGAGATCAACGGCAAGCCCTCGCTGATGTGCATGACCCGGATGGACACCTTGCCGGTCGGCGAGCCGGTGACGGTGGCGCCGATGCGGGCCTTCCCGATCATCCGGGACCTCGTGACCGACGTCTCCTACAACTACGAGGTGGCCAAGCGGATTCCGGCCTTCACGCCGCGGCCGAAGACCAACGACGAGATGAAGGTCGGCGGCTACCGGATGGCCCAGATCGACGTCGAACGCAGCCAGGAGATGCGCAAGTGCATCGAGTGCTTCCTCTGCCAGGACGTCTGCCACGTCATCCGTGACCACGAGGAGAACAAGACCGCCTACGCCGGTCCCCGCTTCTTCGCCCGCTCGGCCGAACTCGAGATGCATCCCCTCGACACCATCGACCGCCGGGAGATCCTCCAGCAGGAGCAGGGCCTCGGAAAGTGCAACATCACCAAGTGCTGCACCGAGGTGTGCCCCGAGCACATCAAGATCACCGACAACGCCATCATCCCGCTGAAGGAGCGGGTGGTCGACGCGTCCTACGATCCCATCGCCTGGCTCGGTCGCAAGATCCGGCGTCGGGTGAAGGGCACGGTGGCCGAGGCCGCCGCGGCCGCCCCGGCCCAGGGTCCGGCGGCCGTTCAGCCGCCACCTCCGGCGGCTCCGGCCCACGGCATCCCCGCCCCTGACGGGTTTGCTCCGGTTGCGGCCCAGCCCGATTCCCAGGACTGAGACGACGATGGTCCGTTTCCTCACACCCGAGTGGACCGAGGCCTACAACGAAAAACTGGAACACGCCGACCTCTCGTCGGCCGACCCCGATGCCGGCGGACTGGCGGCGGAAGGTTCCTACGTCGTCGCCCAGGAAGTCCTCGGCGGACCGGACGGAGACCTCCGTCTGGAGTTGACCGTCGACGGGACCCGGCTCTCCCTGGCTCTGTTGCCCATGGAGGGATCCTCGTCGGGATCGATCGACGACGCCACGGAAGACCGGGACAGCCGCCCGGCCCCCCAGGTCACCATGTCCCTCAGCTACCGCGACGCGGCCCTGATGGCCAAAGGCGACCTCACCCCGGCCACCGCCATCAACGAGGGTCGGGTCCGGGTGCGGGGTGACCTCTCCCTTCTGGTGGCCGGCCAGGGCCTGCTGGCTTCGGCCCACGGCTCGCTGGCCGGTCTGGCCGCCGAGACCACCTATTAGGACCGGGCACGAACAAGAGCCCGGTCAGCGCCACGTTCAACTGCCGTCACCGCCGGAGGCGAGAATGACCTACCGACTCGAAGCCGTCGACCATGTGCAGTTGGTCATGCCGGCCGGCCCTGACGCCGAGGCCCGGGCCATCGCCTTCTACTCGGGCCTCCTCGGTCTCACCCAGGTCCCCAAGCCACCGCCCCTTGATGCCCGCGGTGGCTGCTGGTTCGGGAACGGCTCGGTCACCTTGCACCTCGGCGTCGAAGAGCCCTTCTCCCCCGCCAAAAAGGCCCATCCGGGACTTGCCGTGTCGGGTGTGGACGAGCTCGTCGCCACCCTGGAGTCCGCCGGGCATGCCGTGCGCCGGGTGGAAGACGTGCCGGGCATGCCCCAGGCCTTCGTGTTTGATCCCTTCGGCAACCGCATCGAACTGGTCCCCGTCACCCCCTCCGACCATCCATGACCACCCGGGCGCTGGTACTTGGCGGGGGCGGCGTGGCCGGCGTGGCCTGGGAGCTCGGCGTTCTTTCGGCGCTGGAAGCCGCCGGCGTTCCGGTCACCGACGCCGACCTCATGGTCGGCACCTCGGCCGGCTCCACCGTGGTGGCCCAGCTGGGCCTTGATCCCTCGGCCGGCCACTGGTTCGCCAAGCAGCTGGAGCCGCCCACCGGTGAACTGACCCCCGATCCGGCCGTCGTAGGCAACCTCATGGAGACCATGATCAACCTCTACGTCTCCAATCCGGAGGCCGGAGACCGCCGTCGGGCCACGGTGGCCATGGCGCTCGGGGCGACCACGGTGGATGAAGCCACCCGTCGGGCCGTCATCGCCGCCCGGTTGCCCCATGCGACCTGGGCCGACCGGGACATCCGGATCACGGCCGTCGACACGGAGACGGCCGGCAGGGTGGTCTTCACGAGGGACTCCGGCGTCGACCTGGTCGATGCGGTGGCCGCCAGTTGTGCCGTGCCCGGGGTGTGGCCACCGGTCACCATCGACGGTCACCGTTACGTCGACGGAGGGGTCTTCTCCCTGGCCCACGTCGACCTGGCCCGGGGATACGACCGGGTCCTGGTGGTGGCTCCGATCGCCGGCCCGGAGCTCCCCGACGAGGTCGGCCGCCTTCAAGCCGACGGCGCCTCGGTCATGGTCATCACACCCGACGCCGATGCCCTGGCCGCCTTTGGACCCAACGTTCTCGACCCGGCGGTGCGGGCGGCGTGCGCCCACGCCGGCCGGCACCAGGGAGTGTCACTCGTTGAGTCGGCCGCGGCCTTCTGGTCGTAGGGGTCAGACATGGTGGTGGCTGGGTAAAGTCGACCAACCCGCCCCCGGGGCCGTGGAACACCTCTCGCCCGACGGAGCGGAACCATGGTGGACCACACGGGTGGTGGACCGACACGATGGCGGAAAGGAGTCCAGTGGCGTCACCGACCAAGTCCCAGCGACGACTGGCCCAACCGACGGCCCGCCGCATCCTCGAGACCGCCCGGGCCATCATCGAAGAGTCCGGTGAGTCCGGGCTCCGGATGACCGAGCTGGTCGAACGGTCGGGCACCACCGTTGGATCGGTCTACCACTTCTTCTCCAGCCGGGAAGGGGTCATCGAAGCCGTGCGGGCCCACCAGTTCGATCCGGGGACCTCCGACGGCAACGACAACGACCTTCGGACGCTGATCGACGCCGTCACGTCAGCCGGGAGCCGGAACGACCTCGATGAGGTGGTCTCTGCCCTCATCCGACTGGTCATCGGAGAAACCTCCACGGACGATCTGTGGCAGTCCTTCGAGGTCATCGGCGCCGCCCGCCAGCGGACCGGTCTCAGACAGAGCATCGGCCGCGCCCAGCGGGCCCGGAACGACCTCTACGGCGAACTGGTCCGGGCCCTGCAGGCCAAAGGGGCCATCCGGTCCGACGTCGACGCCTGGACCGTGGGCGTGTTCATCCAGTCGGTCGCAACCGGCCGGCTGCTCGGCCTCATGGACACCGACGAAGCCCACCGGCTCGACCCGGAGTTGTGGGCCTCGACGGCAACGACCGCCCTCGGGGCATTTCTGGCCCCGGACTGACACCCGGACGTCCGCCCGGTCCCGTGGTGCACCGACCTGGGTGGCCGGAGCGGAATCAGGGGAGCAGGTTCTCGACGTCGGCCCGCTCGCCCAGCAGGTCCTCGGTCGTGATGCGCACCCGCTCGGTGCCGAAGGCGTCGTGGGAGAGACCCTCCACCACGGTCCAGCCACCCTGGCCGTTGGTGGTGACGGGAAAGCCATACTGCAGGCCGGCG
>CAITPI010000124.1 GCA_903894295.1 uncultured Acidimicrobiaceae bacterium | reverse complement strand
TCTTCCACGACCCCATCGCGCTGGGTCGAACCCAGAATGTAGGCCGGCGAGTCCACCTCCACCTGAGCCAGACGGCGTCGCCCGGGCCACCGGTCGGTCTGTGGCCACGAGGCCACCAGCGAAGTGGCCGGGCCTCGCCGATGGTCGAACTGCCACCCCTCATCCACAGTCGAAACGTTACTCAGGCGCTACGTTGTTGCGAACGGAGTCCCACCGGACCACAGTCCAGATACTCGAGCCAATCACTCCGGGCCCCAACGGCTCCGGTCAACAACGCCAGGCGATGGCGGGGAGCGACCGGAGCGGAGTGCAGCTCCATGCCCACTTCATGGAGGTGTCGGTCCGCCTTGCGGTTGTTGCACCGACGGCACGCCGCCACCACGTTCTCCCACCGGTGCTGGCCGCCCCGGCTTCTCGGGACCACATGGTCGATTCCTTCGGCGGCGGCCCCGCAGTACTGGCAGGTGGAAGCGTCCCGGGCGAACACGGTGCGCCGGTTGACCGGCACGTTGGCCGTGCGGGGGGCCGGCACGTAACGCAACAACCGGACGACCGAGGGCTCTGGCACGACCAGGCGTTCCGAGCGGAACGAGTGTTGCGTGGCATGGAGAACATCGGCCTTTTCTCCGAGGACGAGCAGCAGGGCCCGTCGGGACGACACGATGCCAAGCGGTTCGAACGTCGCATTGAGGACCAGCGTTGACCCTCGGGTCATGGGGAGACCTCCCGGCCACGGGCGGGGTCGGGGCCGTGGGGGAAAACGGACGGCATCGACGAGTTCGCACACCGCAGCGCCCGCTCCATTCCGGTCAGCCGTTTCGTCTCCGGGAGGGTCGGTTCTCCCGGCACCACTCGAGGAACGTCACCAGATCGTCCGGCTCCGGGCGGGCATCGGGGTCGCCGTAGGCGGCCACCATGCGGAACTCCCAGAGCCCGGGATCCGGCCAGGGTCGCCGTGGACGACGGCGCCACCAGGAAGAAGGGACCATGCGAAGCCCGAGGCCGAGCGCGCTCCCCCACAGGTCAGGCCGGCCCATCACTGCCAGGAGCATCTTGCCGTCAACGCTTGGCACGGTGACCCCCCGGCAAGACGTTCCATCCCAGGGCAGCGGCCCCCACCAGTGGACCCCGCTCGCCCAGCATGACCGGAACCACCCGGGTCTCGCGGGCAAAACTGAGCCCGCACCGGTAACTGACCTCGTCCTGGGCGGCGGCGAAGAACGGCTCCCCGAATCCAAGCGCCACCGAGCCGCCCACGAGAGCGAGGGGTAGGTCGAGCAGGCTGGCCACCGAAGCGACGGCCCGGCCCACCAAGGTGCCGGTCCGCTGCCTTACCGGGAGGGAAGCCTCCTTGGCCGGAAAACCCGTGATGGCCTCAATGGACAAGCCGGATGCTTCCGCCTCCAGACAGCCCCGGCCACCACAGGCGCAGGCCCGGCCCTCGGGCTCCACCACCACGTGGCCGATGTGGCCGGCATTGCCCGATGCTCCTTCCAGCAGCTTCCCGTCCATGACCAGTCCCCCACCCACGCCGGTGGAGACCACCATGGCCAGATAGTTGCCGCAGCCCCGGGCACCGCCGATCCAGCCCTCTCCGAGCGCCAGCGCCTTGGCATCGTTGTCCACCAGTGTGGGCACACCCGAGAGTTCCTTCAGGCGTTCCCGGAGCGGAAAGTCCCGCCAGGCTGGAATGTTGAGAGGGGACACGGTCACCCCGTCTTGGGCCATTGGCCCCCCACATCCCACACCGCACGCCACCAGACGGTCACCGGCGAAACGGACAGCTTCGGCTACGAGTTGGCCCAGTGGAGCAAAGACATCTTCACCATCGGGACTGCCGGGCGTCTCGCGCCGATCCCGCCAGAGGAACCCGCCACTGCCGTCCACTACGGCCACGTCCATCTTGGTCCCGCCGATGTCCACCGCCAGAACCAGGGATTGCTGCCCCGCATCTTCCAACTTGTCGAGGAGCGTGGTGGCAGTGGTCAACGCTTCAGTCGTCGCGTTGGAAGCGACCACGAATCCATTCGCGAGGATCGTGGTTCGGGGAGTTCACCGTCCGGTTCTGGATGTTCCGGGAGATGTCATCGATTCCGGCCTTGCCCATCCGACGGGCGTTGTTGGCAAAGATCACACCGGACACGAACATGACGAGGACTCCGACGAACCCCAGTGGGACGCTGTGGGCAAAGGTGAAGAACATGAAGACCAGGGCGGCGACAAACACCAGAGCGGACCACACGCAGTGGCGTCCGGCGTGCCGGTAGACGGTCTCGGAACGCACGCGCTCCGCGAAGTCCGGGTCCTCCTGGTACAGCGACTGTTCCAGTTGGTGCAAAATTCGCTGTTCGTGTTCAGAGAGCGGCAACTGCTCGATCCCTCCACCTTCGTAGTTCTTCCAGTGAAGCCTCAACTACCATCTTCGCGCAACTGGAACCGTGGTGCCGCGCAGGAATCATCTGAAGTCCCACGTCCTCCCTGTCACCCCGCCTCAACCTGCACTCCACAACCGACATCCTATCCGCTTGGTGGTGAAGAGAATCACCATCAAGCCCCGCCGCCGTCATCTCCGCCCGACTTTCCCCCAGGCGAGGACTGGCCCCCATCGTCGGTCCCGGAGGGACCCCACTGGGCCTCGCCGCGTCGGCGGGGCTGCAGGCCACGAGGACCCATCAAGGCCGCTGCGCCGACCGAACTGCCGCCGTAACGGGCGCGGATCTCGTCCACGGCGTCGGTCACCGCACCCCACGAAGACTGCAGGCGGACCGCTTCCTGTTCCACCATGGCGAGGGATGGCAACGGTTCGGACCCCGCCCCCCGGACCGGTTCACCCCCGACGGGCTCCTCGCCCCATGAAAACGCCAACTGCCTCCCCTGGGGCTCATCGGCAAAGCCCGAAAAACTCACTCCGAGCAGACGAACCCCACGGTTGATGTCCACCGACGCCAACAAGGCCTGGGCAACCGCACCAAGGGCCGGCGTGGCGTCGATCGGTTCGGTCAGGGAATGACTCCTTGAGAGCTGACTGAAGTCGGAGAACTTCACCTTGATGCTCACGGTGCGGGCACCCCGTCCGGCCCGACGCAGGTGCGACGCCGATGCATCGACCATCCGGGTCAGCCGGGCGGCCAGGTCCTCGGGATCCCAGAGATCCCGGGCAAACGTCTCTTCGTGACCGATCGACTTTGCTTCCTGGTCCGGAACCACCGGCCGGGAGTCCTCACCTCGGGCCAACGCCTGCAAGTGCCGGCCCAGCGAGGTGCCAAGGCGACGTTCCAGGGTCCCCGCCGGCAGCCGGGTGAGGTCGCCGACGGTCCGCACCCCCATCTCCTCCAGACGCTTGTTGGTGACCGGGCCGACACCCCACAGCGCCCGGACGGGCAACGGGTGCAGGAACTCGAGTTCCAAGTCGGCCTCCACCCGAACGATCCCCGCGCCGGCCGCAATCCCCACCCGATCGGCCCGGGGCTTGGCCTCCTTCGACGCCAGCTTGGCCATGAGTTTGGACCGCCCGATCCCGACCGAGCAGGCCAGGTGGAGTTCGTCGGCCACACGTTGGCGGATCCGCTGCGCGAGGGCAAGGCCGCCGTCGCCCAGTTCCCGGGAACCGCTCACGTCGAGAAAGGCCTCGTCAAGGGCGATACCTTCGACGAGCGGCGTCACGTCACGAAAAATGGCGTGCAGCTTCTGACTCTCCTCGACATAACGGGAAAACCGCCCCGGAAGAAAGACGGCGTCCGGGCACAGCCGTTTGGCCAAGGTCGACGACATAGCCGAGTGCACTCCAAACCGTCTCGCCTCATAGGTGCAGGCTGCCACCACGCCGCGATCTCCATCGCCCCCGACGATGACCGGGCGTCCCTTGAGCTCCGGCCGGTCAAGCACTTCAACCGAGGCAAAAAACGCATCCATGTCCACATGGAGGATCACGCGGTCTCCCATGGGGACTACCTCGCTCCGTGCAACGGCCCACCGGTGGGCCGGGCGCCACCGGCCCACCAGGGCGACATTCCATCGTCCATTTCAGCCACCGAGGTGGAGGCGCTTGAATCCTTCGGCGAAGGTCACGCCGGCCTGGTGTCCGGCATCTTCTGCCGCGATTCGGACCACAGCCGACGCCCACTCCTCGCCATCGGGGAACTGGGATCGATGACACCCGACGGCGGCACCCTTGGCATCGACCGTTGCCCCGATCTCGACCCAGACATCGGGCTCAAGGGTTCCCGACAGCAGGACATCGGTGACCTGGTGGACGGGGCCCGCTGCGGGAAAATAGTGAGGCAGGGCGGCCGCCGGTGCCACCGCATCGAGCACCGCCTCCCCAACGACCCGGTGGTCCCGGTGGTTGTAGTAGCCCTGCCCGAAGAACATGGCCGTGGGGTCGGCGGTGAAGACCACGTCGGGCCGGCGCTGGCGCACGATCGCAACGAGGCGGGACCGGAATTCGAGGTCGTTCTCCACTTCGCCATCGGGGTAGTCGAGAAACTCCTGATGGCGGATGCCGAGCAGCGACGCAGACGCCTCCGCCTCCTTCCGGCGTCGGAGGCGGAGTTGGGCCGGCACGTCGTCGGGATCCTTGCTTCCCTTCCCGCCGTCGTTGCAGATGACGACGGTCACTTCGCAGCCCAGCATCGCCCACTGCGCCAGTGTTCCTCCACAGGCCACATCAGGATCGTCAGGGTGGGCGTAGACAGCGAGGGCCCGTTCCGGGACGGTGGTCAGCAGGTCAGGCACGAAGGAGGCCGTGGTCCTTCAGCGTTCATCCGGCCCGGGGGCCCGTTCGCCGGCAGCGATTCCACCAGTCGCCGGCTTCGGTGCCGTCGTCTTGGTCAAAAGTCCCACTTCCCGGCGGAAGTCGTCGACGCCCTCAAAGCCCTTGTAGACACTTGCGAACCGCAGGTAGGCGACCTCGTCGAGATCGCGGAGTTTTTCGAGCACGGCGATGCCAACCTGCTGCGACGTCGGATCGGATCCTTCGTTGCGAAGGAGGTCCTCGACTTCCTGGGCCAAAAGCTCCAACGATTCCTCTTCCACCGGGCGGTTCTTCGTCGCGGAGCGGAGCCCGACGATCAACTTGGCCCGGTCAAACGACTGGAGTTCCCCGGAACGTTTGACCACCATCAGGGGCACTTCTTCAATCCGCTCGAACGTTGTGTAGCGGCGCTCGCAGCCGAGACACTCCCGCCGGCGGCGGATGGCCGCCCCCTCTTCGCTCACCCGGGAATCCACGACCCGGTCATCGTCGGTCAGACACCAGGGACAGCGCACGCCCCGAGGTTAGTGCGGCCGCTTCGGCATCCATGCCACATTGCCAACGATCTGGCTCGGCTGGTCGGAGGCACGTCTCCAACCCGTCGGAGTTCAGGGAATCACGATCTGCTGGCCCGGAACGACCTGGATACCTCCGGTCTGGTCCACCAGAGTGGTCATGAGCGCCGCCGTTCCTTCGGGTGAACGCACCCGGGAGGCGATCGACCACAGCGTGTCACCCGCCTTCACCGTGTAGGTCACCGGATGGCCCGGGCTTGCCGGAATGGATGCCGAATGGCCGCCGGAAGCCGCCCCCCAGACCGGGAGCGCCATGACGGCCATCAGGAGGCCGGCCACAGCCATCAGGGTGCGCTGACGGCGCACGGCCGTCGAGACTTTCCGGGGGCGGGGTGCCAGGTGCTCGATCGATGCGAGGTGCCCCGTGGCGACCGGTCCTCTCCCGGACCGGACGGACCGGTCTCGACTGATCTGCGGCGCATCCACACCTCGGTCAGCGGTCAGCAGCCGGAGTTGCGGTCGACCGCCGGAAACAACTCCTGCCCCGAAATCACCTGCTCCGAAATCACCTGCTCGGAAATCTTCCTCGTTCAGCGGCAAAGCACCCATGTGACGCTCCTCTTCTCCTCTTTGATGTGCACCGTCTCTTCGATGTCCGTCAGCCAAGCCTCCGGGTGTGACATCCCCACGGGAATGCCACCCGGTCGACCCTTCGATGTCGCACATCGAACACTTGTTCGTTGCACGAGTGAACACGAACAGATGTTCGGTGTCAAGGTTTTTATCGAACAAATGTTTGCTTTGGCTTCTCTCCCCCGCTACGTTGACCAAACAGGTGTTCGTCAATCGACGACCTGACCCGCCCAAGGAGTGTCATGGCCCAGGTGCTCAGCCCCAAACGCAAGCAGATTCTCGACTGCATCTCGGAGTCGATCCGGGACCGTGGTTACCCACCGTCGGTCCGGGAGATCGGTGAGTCGGTGGGGCTCACCTCGTCGTCCACGGTCCACGCCCACCTCGCCGTTCTCCAGCGCGAGGGATACCTGCGTCGGGACCCCACCAAGCCCCGGGCGATCGAAGTTTGTTACGACCCGGCGTCCAAGGTCATCATGGATTCACGGCCGCTCCGTCACGTGCCACTCGTTGGTGACGTGGCCGCCGGTGTCGGCGTCCTGGCCCAGGAGAACGTCGAGGAGCTTTTCCCGCTCCCGGAAGACTTCACCGGTTCCGGCACGCTCTTCATGTTGACGGTGCGCGGCGAGTCGATGATCGAGGCCGGCATCATGGACGGAGATTTCGTTGTCGTGCGACAGCAGCCTGAGGCCAATCCGGGCGAGATCGTCGTGGCGGGCATCCCGGGTGAAGAGGCCACCGTCAAGACCTTTGCCCGTCAGGGCAGCCGGATCATCCTGACCCCGGCCAACGCCACCATGGCACCCATGGATTTCGACCCGTCGGATGTCACCATCTACGGCAAGGTTGTCACCGTCCTGCGCAAGCTCTGAGCGGTTCCTCCCGGTCCCGGGGGCGGCCGTCAGCCCTTTGGCGTGGTGACGCCGATCGAACCCATGTCGGGATAACGGTTGCCCTCGGCCGCTCCCATCGGAAAGATGGCCTCGATGGCGGCCAGTTCGTCCGCATCGAGTTCCACCGCCAGGGCACCGACGTTCTGCTCCAGATAGGAGCGACGTTTGGTCCCCGGGATCGGGACCACGTCGTCGCCCCGGGACAGGACCCAGGCCAAGGCCAACTGCCCCGGCGTGCAACCCTTGGCCTCTGCCATCGCACGGATCTGGTCGACCAGCGTGATGTTCCTCTCGAAGTTCTCGCCGGTGAACCGCGGCTGATGCGCCCGGAAGTCACCGGGCGGGAAGTCGTCCGGGCTCGTGATGTCTCCGGTGAGAAAGCCGCGACCCAACGGGCTGTACGCCACAATCCCGATGCCCAACTCCCGGGCCACCGACGCCACTTCGCGCTCGATGTCCCGACTCCACAGTGACCATTCCGTCTGCAGGGCGCTGATTGGATGCACCGCCATCGCCCGGCGAAGGGTGTCCGGCGAGGCTTCGGAGAGACCCAGGAAGCGGACCTTGCCGGCGCTCACCAACCCGGCCATTGCCCCCACTGTCTCCTCGATCGGCACGTTCGGATCGCTCCGGTGCTGGTAGTAGAGGTCGATGTGGTCCACGCCGAGGCGGCCGAGACTGGCGTCGCAGCAGGCCCGGACATAATCCGCGTCACCTCGGATGCCACGGGTTCCGGGGTCCGCCGTGCGGACGATCCCGAACTTGGTGGCCAGGACCACCTCGTCCCGGTGTCCGGCGAGGGCCCGACCCACCAACTCTTCGTTGAGGAAGGGGCCGTACATGTCGGCGGTATCGAGAAAGTCCACGCCAAGTTCGATGGCCCGGTGGATGGTGGCGATCGACTCGGTGTCGTCCCCCGGTCCGTAGAACTCGCTCATACCCATGCAACCAAGACCCTCAGCCGATACTTCGAGTCCCTGTTGCCCCAGTTTCCTTGTGGTCATCTCCATGCTGAAAGGCTAGCCGTCGCTTGCATCCGGACCCCCGGCCCGTGACCCCGTCAGGTGGAAGCGGGTGTCCCGGTCAGGAGGGAACGAAGTACCCGGGCTGCCTCCTCGAGTTCCACCGAGGTGACGAACTCGCCGGGAGTGTGGGCCAGCAAAGGGTCGCCGGGTCCGAAGTTGGTGGCCGGCACTCCGTGCGCCCAGAACGACGCAACGTCGGTCCAGCCAAGCTTGGCCCGGGCCGTGCGACCCGAGAGGTCCACCAGGCCGCCGAGGAGGGGATGATTCAGTTCCGGCGGGGCCCCTTCGGCCGCATCGACGACCTCGAAGGTATCGCCCGGCTCCAGATGAACGTCCACCAGCCGTCGGAGCGCCGCTTCGGCTTTGGCCGCCGACCGGTCCGGGGCGAACCGGTGGTTGACCTCGATGCGGGCCACATCGGGCACAACGTTTCCGGCCACCCCACCAACGACCCGCACCACCTGCAACTGCTCGCGGAACTCGCAACCATCAAGCACCGGCCGCCGGCCCTCGTAGGAAGCGATGACATCAAGGATCGGTGCCAGCCGGTGGATGGCGTTGCGTCCCATCCACGGCCGGGCCGTGTGGGCCCGGGCCCCCTGGACTTCGATGGCGACACGAAGCGTGCCCTGGCAGCCCGCTTCGACCGTTCCCCCGGTCGGCTCTCCGAGGATGGCGGCGTCGGCTTCCAGCAGGTCCGGCCGGTCCCGCCACAGGTGGCGCAGGCCGTTGTGTTCCTGACTGACCTCTTCACCGACATAGAAGCACCACGTGACGTCGACCACCGGTTCGGGCACGGCGGCCGCCAGATGCAGAAACACCGCCAGCCCACCCTTCATGTCGGCCGCTCCGACACCAAAGAGAACGCCGTCCTCGAGACGGGGCAGATCGTTTCCGTCGGCCGGAGGCACCGTGTCGAGATGGCCTCCCAGAAGCAGGCGCCGGGATCGACCGAGTTGGGTCCGGGCCACCACGTTGTGCCCCACCCGTTCCACATCAAGCCACGGACAAAGCCGCAAGCCCCGTTCGACCACGTCGGCCAACTCGACCTCGTGGTGGCTCACCGACGGAACGGCCACCAGCGCCGTGGCGAGGCCCAGCAGTCCGGTCGGCAGATGTTCACTCAAACCGTCACTGTCCATCCATGTGCCTCACGTCGACACGCCGTTTTCCCGAAGGATGTCGTTCAGTTGGGCCTTGTCGTGCCGCTGGCCCTCGGTGAGGCGCTTCAGCACCAGCACACACGGCAGATAGAACTCGCCGCCGGGAAACTCCCGCTTGCGGGAGGCCTGAACGGCCACACTCCACGGTGGCACGTGACCCCGGGAGATCTCCTCCCCGGTCTCGGCATCGATGACCGGGATCGAGGGGTTGAGGATGGTGCCTTCGCCGACCACCGATCCTCGGCCGACCCGGGCCCCCTGGGTGATCATGCATCGACTGCCGATCATGACCTCGTCCTCGATGATCACCGGGGCCGCCTGGGCCGGCTCCAGTACCCCGCCGATACCAACCCCACCCGAGAGATGGACCTGTTCGCCGATCTGGGCGCAGGAGCCCACCGTCGCCCAGGTGTCGACCATGGTGCCCGCCCCCACCCGGGCCCCGATGTTCACGTAGCTGGGCATGCAGATCACTCCCGGAGCGAGATAGGAGCCCCAGCGGGCTGACGCCCCCGGGACCACCCGCACACCGGCCGAGGCATAGTCCCGCTTGAGCGGCAGCTTGTCGGCATACTCGAACGGACCTGCCTCGATGGTTTCCATGCCCCGCAGCCGGAAGAGCAACAAGATGGCCTGCTTCAGCCACTGGTGGACCACCACGGAATCGCTGTCCGGATCCACTTCAGCCACCCGGGCTTCACCGTTGTCGAGCAACTCCACGGCCCGGGTGACCACCTCAAGCGCATCACGGTCATCAGGGCCCAACTCCCCGATCCGGGCGTAGAGGTTCTCGATGTCGGTGGCAAGGTCGGACATGCCCCGACGTTACTCGGGCCCGTTCACCCGGGCTTTCATCCGGGTACACCTTGAACCACCAGAACCTTCCAACGCCGATCCCCTGGTTCCCACTTCGGCCCGGTCGCCGGCCGCAGTGCCCTTGCCGTTGCGGAACCCTGACACCGGTTCAGGGGACCAGCGAGACCGAAGAGAGACGGTCGGCCACCAGACGGAGGCGGTCTGACGGCTGCACCACGGCGACCCGCACAAAGCCGGCGCCATCCGGTCCATACAGGTCGCCCGGCGACACCAGCAAGCCACCCCGGAGGGCGAGGTCGGCCGTCAGTTCCCACGCACCGCCACTGCGACCATCCGGCACGGGCACCCAGAGGTAGAAGCCGCCCTCGGGCAGTTCGCAAGGCACCCCGCAGCCGGAAAGTACCTCGCGGACGAACTCGAGTCGCTCGAGATAACGGGCCCGCTGGACGTCCACCGGTTCCTGCTCCTGCCAGGCCGCGACCGCCGCCGCCTGGGCCGGGCCGGGCACCATGAAGCCGGCGTGCTTTCGTACTTCGACCAGGTAGGAGACCAGATCGGCGTCACCGGCGTAGAACCCGACCCGGACGCCGGCCAGATTTGACCGCTTCGACAACGAGTGGACGGCCACCACACCGTCGGTTCCGGATTCGAGGATCGAACGGGGCGGACCGGCCCAGGTGAACTCGGCGTAGCACTCGTCCGAGAAGACCGGCACCCCACGGGACCGGCCCCAGGTGGCGGCCTCATCCAGATCGCACAGGGCTCCGGTCGGATTGGCCGGCGAGTTGACCCAGAGCACCAACGCCCGGGCGGCGTCTTCGTCGTCGATGCTGCCAAGGTCCATCCCGCCGGTGCCGTCGATGGCCACCGGGACGGCCCGCACTCCCGCCAGAGTCGCCCCCATGGCGTAGGTGGGATACGAGATCGCGGGATAGAGCACCGTGTCCCGCTCCGGTGTCCGCAGATGCAGATACTGGGCCAGGGAGGCCACAAACTCCTTGGTCCCAACGCACGCCCCGAGCTGGGCCGTGGGATCCACGTCGACCCCGAAAGTCCGTTGCATCCAGGACGCGGCCGCCTGGCGATAGGCCAGGGATCCCTGTGAGGCCGGATAGCCCCGTTCGGTTCCCGAGTTGGCCAGGGCGGCCAGCACGGCCGGGGACGGCGGATCGCACGGCGTCCCGATCGAACAGTCGACGATGCCATCGGGACCAAAGATCTCCCGGGCCCCGGCCACCACGGCCGCCAGACGGTCGTGGGGATAGGGAGGCGGAACGAATCCGCCTGACGGGGCCTTCACGTCGTCACCCCCGTCGAACTCCCGGACGACATTGCGGTCATGACGCCAGAAACTCGGCGAATCGGGCCCGGCCGACCGGATCAAGCACGACCATCAGACGGGTGGCCACCTCTCCGGCCTCCTCTCCCACGATCTCTCCCTCCCGGTGCACGGCCGCCAAGATATCGCCTCGGGTGTAGGGGATCTCCAGTTCCACGACCCGGTCGTCCCTACGGAGCCGGTCGCCCAGGACCCCCAGCAGCTCCTCGATGCCCGTCCCCGAGCGGGCCGAAACCAGAATCGAACCGGGATGGTCATCAAGCAGTCGTTGCGCCTCCTCGGCCGCTTCGTCGCCAAGGGACTCGATGGCATCCACCTTGTTGACGACCAGAAGTTCGGGCCGGTCGTCGGCGCCGATCTCGCCCAGCACCTTGCGCACGGCATCGACCTGGCCCTCGAAGTCAGGGGCCGATCCGTCCACGACGTGGACGATGAGGTCCGACTCGCAGACCTCCTCCAACGTCGACCGAAACGCCTGGACGACCTGATGGGGCAGTTTGCGGACGAAACCCACGGTGTCGGTCATCAGCACCTTTTCGCCACCCGGAAGGTCCAGTTGGCGGGTCCTTGGGTCCAGGGTGGAAAAGAGCCGGTTCTCCACCAGGACGTCCGATCCACACAGCCGGTTCAACAGGGTGGATTTGCCGGCGTTGGTGTAGCCGACCAGGGAGACGGTCCGCTGCCGGGACCGGGCCCGCCCCTTGCGCTGGGTGCGCCGGGTCTTCGACAGCTGGGCCAGATCGGCCTCGAGGCGGGCCATGCGACGCACCAGACGTCGACGGTCGACCTCCAGTTGGGTTTCGCCCGGTCCCCGGGTGCCGATCCCGCCGGCCTGCTGGCTGAGGGAGTGACCCTGACCCCTCAGGCGGGGCAGCCGGTAGCGGAGCAACGCCAGCTCCACCTGGGCCCGACCTTCCGGGGTCCGGGCGTTCTGGGCGAAGATGTCCAGAATCACGGCCGTCCGGTCGATGGCGGTGCGTCCGAGGATCTTCTCCAGGTTCCGCTGCTGGGCCGGCGTCAGGTCGGCATCGAAGACCACCGTGTCGGCGTCGACGGCGAGGCAGATCTCCTTCAACTCGGCCACCTTGCCGCTCCCGAGGAAGGTGGCCGGATCAGGGGCGTCCCGGCGCTGGAGAACCCTCTCCCGCACGTCGGCTCCGGCGGTGTCGACCAGCAGGGCCAGTTCGTCCAGACCGGCCTCGGTCTCGGCGACCACTTCATGGGGGAACGTCACCCCGACCAGCACGATCTTCTCCCGGATGGTGCGGGAGATCAGGGTGTCAGTGAAGGCCGATTCCGACGGCGTCACGCGGACCCGTTCTCCAGCCACGCCACGTCGACGGTGACGGTGGCGACCTGCTCGACGGGTCCCCCAAGCACCAGTTCCTGGTCGCCCGGCCCGGACTCCGAACTCCGGCCGTTGTCGGATCCATTCCGGGTGAAGGTGACCGCCAAGGTCCCCCCGGGGTTGCGGACGCCCACTCGTTCACCGGCCACCAGGCCGACCTCCCGGGCCGCCGCCGCGGCGGCGCAGGTGCCCGTGCCACAGGCCAACGTCTCCCCTACCCCACGCTCCCACACCCTCATCGCCAGGGCGTCGGGACCCAACCTGGTCACAAACTCGACGTTGATCCCTCCGGGGTAGGCGGTCTGGACAACTCCGGCATAGGCATCGATGTCGACCCGGTCGGGATCGTCGACGAACACCACGAGGTGGGGATTGCCCATGTCGACCCAACGGACCGCCCGGCCGGCGTCATCGACCTGGCCGGCCGGCCCCAGCCGGGCCGGGCCCATGCCGACCTCCACCCAGGCCGCGCCGGGTTGCTCCCCGGGAGTGAAGTCCACGACCTTCAGGCCACCATCGGTGGCCACGACAAAATGATCGCCGACCAGTCCGGCCCCGACCGCCGCCTGGGCCAGCGTACGCATCCCGTTTCCGCTCATCTCGGCCCGGGTTCCGTCGGCGTTCCAGAGCTCCATGACGAGATCGGCCCCGCCACCATGGGACTCCGGACCGGGTGTCACGCGGATGAACCCGTCGGCTCCGATCCCCCTGTGGCGGTCGCACAGCTTTCGGGCCCAGGTTCCATCAACCCGCCTCGAACGTCCTTCATCAACGAGGACCAGAAAGTCGTTGCCCGCACCATGGTGTTTGGAAAGCGACAGGATCGGGTTCATCGGAGCGGTCATCTTGCCTCGTAGTGTCCCACTAACCACGACCTGTTGTGTGACGCGGCGAGGAGACGACCCCCAACAGCGCTTCGATCTGTTCGTCGAGGGTCATCTCTCCATCGATCCAGACGATCCTCGGGTCGCGGGCGAACCAGGACATCTGGCGTTTGGCGAAGATCCGGGTCCGCCTGACCGCTTCGTCCACGGCGTCCTCGAGGGCGACCCCTTGGTCGAGATGGGCCAGGAGTTCCCGATAGCCGAGGGCCTGTCGGGCCGTGCGGGAGAACCCTCCCTGCCCCCGGATTCGGCGTACTTCGTCCAGGAGACCGTCCTCCATCCAGGTCGCAAAGCGACGGGCGATGCGCTCATGGAGGACCTCGATGGGCACCGACAGTCCGACCAGGAGGAGGTCGCTCTCGGGATAACGTTCCAAACCGGGCCCCGAGGCAGAGAACGGGACGCCCGAACCTTCGACCACCTCGAGGGCACGGACCAGCCGACGCCGGTTGGCGGGGTCGATGCGTTCGGCCGCCACCGGATCCCGGCGGACGAGTTCGTCGTGGAGCCGGGCCAGTTCGGCCAGCTCCTCCGGGCTTCCCGGCTCACCGGCGGCGTCGAGGCGGGCCTCGAGATCCCGGGCCGCCTCGGGAAAGCGGCCGGGAAAGGAGAGATTGTCGACCAGGGCCCGAAGATACAGGCCGGTCCCACCCACCAGGAGCGGTCGGTGACCGCGGTGGACAATGGATGCCATCGCTTCGCGTCCGAGCGCCTGGAACTCGGCCACGGCGAAGTCCTCGTGCGGTTCGACCAGATCCACCAGATGGATGGGAAACTCGCGGCGCTGGGCCGGCGTCGGTTTGGCCGTCCCGATGTCCATTCCCCGATACACCGCCATGGAGTCCACCGAGACCAACTCCACCATGGGGCCGGGCCGTTCGCCGGCGAGGATCGAGCGCGCCCAGGCCATCGCCAGGGAGGACTTTCCTGATGCCGTGGGGCCGAGCAGGGAGACCGCCCGGATGCCGTCGGCTGGACTCAAGTCGGCAGCCTCACCGGGCCGTCACAGGGATCCGCACCCGATGTGACGGTCGGGACGTCACGGCCAGAAGCCGACCGGTGAGGTGATGGCGGGCCGCTCCGGTCACTTCCACGTCGGCATAGGAGCCCGGGGCCGGAAGTCGACCGTCGGGCGGAACGAAGTGCACCAGTTTGTTCTGGGATGTCCGGCCGGTGGCCACGGCGGGATCCCGCTTGGAGGGACCTTCGACCATCACCTCCTCCACCCGACCGATCCGGGCCCGATGTCGATGATCGGCCGTTCGCTCGACCACCACCCGGAGGCGTTCGAAACGTTCGGCAATGACCTCGGCATCGACGAATCGGTCCTCCATGGCCGCCGCCCGGGTCCCGGGCCGGGGGCTGAAGATGAAGGTGTAGGCCGAGTCGTAGGCCGCTTCCGCCGCCACCGCGAGGGTCTGCTCGAAGTCCTCGTCGGTCTCTCCGGGGAAGCCCACGATGATGTCCGTTGTCACCGCCAGGTCGTCGATCGCCGCCCGGGCGGCGGCCAGTCGCTCCAGGTAACGCTCCGCCGAGTAGCCCCGTCGCATGGCGGAAAGGACGGCATCGCTCCCGGACTGGAGCGGCAGGTGCAGATGATTGCAGACGGCCTCGGTCTCGGCCATGGCGGCGATGGTCTCGGGTCGGAGATCCTTCGGGTGCGGGCTGGTGAAGCGGACCCGGCGGATCCCTTCCACTGCTCCGACCTGACGCAGCAGGTCGGCAAAGAGTGGCCGGCGCCGGGTGATGTCCCGACCGTAGGAGTTGACGTTCTGGCCGAGCAGCGTCACTTCGGTCACGCCCCGGCCGGCCAACGACCCGACCTCGGCGACCAGTTCGTCCATCGGTCGGGAGACTTCGCCTCCCCGGACGGCGGGCACGATGCAGTAGGCGCACGAGTTGTCACACCCCATCTGGATGTTCACCCACGCCGAATACGGCACGTCCCGCTCGGCCGCCAGGGCCGCCACCAACTGGCCGCCGTTGGCCGCCTGCTCGTCGGGAAGCGCTTCATCGAGAATTTCCACCACCGGACCGGCTGCTGCCGCCTGCCGCAGCAGGGCGGGGGCCCGGGTCAGGTTGTGGGTGCCAAAGACCACGTCCACGTGGCCCGCCCTCCGGCGGATCTCCTCGCCGTCCATCTGGGCCAGACACCCCCCTACGGCGATCTGCATGTCCGGTCGGCTCTCGCGGAGGGTCTTCAGGTTTCCAAGGTGTCCGTAGAACTTGTTGTCGGCGTTCTCCCGGATGCAACACGTGTTGAACACCACCACGTCGGCGGTCTCCATGTCATCGGTGGCCACCAGGCCGTCGGCCACCAGGGAACCGGCCAGACGTTCCGAATCGTGCTCGTTCATCTGGCAGCCGAAGGTGCGGATGTAAAAGGTGCGAGGCGCCACCGTGACAGGATACGACGCTCCGGCCGGCCGGACCGACGGCTCAGGGATGGGACGCCTCCACCACCGTATGGATGCCACCCCGGACCAGCCAGTCGGTCGTCACGGTCATGGCACGAGGGGATGCGGCGGCCACCAGGTCGTCGAGGATCCGGTTGGTCATGTCCTCGTGGAAGCCCCCCTCGTTGCGGAAACTCCAGAGGTAAAGCTTGAGGGACTTCAGTTCGACCAGCAACTGGTCCGGGACGTAGCGGATGCGCACGGTGGCAAAATCCGGCTGCCCGGTGAGTGGACAGAGGCAGGTGAACTCCGGCGTCTCGTACATCACGTCATAGTCCCGTCCCGGATGGGGATTGGCCACGGTGACAAGGTCCTTCGATGGCTGGGTGGGCACGTCTTCTCCGATCAAATGCCGCTCAGGCTGACGCCCGAGATTAGACGGCCAAGGGTTCCGGCGGATCAATCTCGAGGCCAGACCGGTCAGCCCGGAGCACCACGGCATCTCCGGCGACCCCCAGTCCGGCCATGGCCGACGTTGCCGCTTCGGCGACCTCGTAAGCCGCCGTCGACCGGCAGATCCCGAGCAGCGTCGGCCCAGCTCCCGACCAACAGGAGGCCAGCGCCCCACCTTCGACCAGCGCAGCCAGAAGTGCGGGCGCTTCCGGGAACAGGGCGGTGCGGAATCCCTGGTGGAAGCGGTCATCGGTCGCCGTTGCAACGAGACGGTCGGGATCCGCCAGCCCGGCCAGCAGCAAGGCGCACCGACCCACGTTGAAGGTGGCATCGGCCAGCGGAATCGACACCGGCAGTACCTCGCGGGCCTCGGCGGTCGCCAGATGGCGGTCGGGGATGACGGCGACAAAGGCCAGGTCGTCATCGAGCGCCCACGACGTCACCTCGATCCTCCCGTCGAGGCGCACCGCGGAGACGAGTCCGCCCGCCCAGGCAGCCGATGCGTTGTCGAGGTGGCCGTCGAAATCCACGGCCACGGAAAGGGGATCTTCAGCTCCCGCCGCCGCGGCGGCGGCCAGGGCCAGGGATGCCGAGGAGCCAAGACCGCGCGACAGCGGGATCTCCGACCGGACGGTGATCGACCAGGCATCCGTTCCGGTCACGGCCATCACCACCCGGGCCGCCAGATGGCTCCGGTGATCCGGCCAGTCGGCACCTTGTCCGACCGAGTCGACCACCAACTCGTCGGCCGGCTCGACTTCCACTTCGACATAACGGTTGAGGGCCAGACCCAGGACGTCAAAACCTGGTCCCAGGTTGGCCGCCGAGGCGGGGACTCGTGCTCGCACAGGGGTGAGCGTACCTGTCCGGCTACCCGTGGACGAGACGCCACCACCACGATGGCTCCGGTACCTGTTGGTCCAACCGGCCCTCCACGCCGACCAGCTGGCGACCAAAGACGACGCGGACCCGACCCACCAGCGTTCCAGCCTTGGCGCCCGGCTTCACGTCGACCAGGCGGGTGTTGGTCGCCACCCGACCTCCGGGCCATCCCGCCAACACCACAGCATGGGTGGCCAGAGCTGACACCTGGTCGCGCTCTTGCCCCCATGAGGTGGTCACCGCCACCAGCGGCTGGGCGGAGGCGACCGGTGTCACCGCCACCAACGACTTTGCCGTGGCCTGAAGCAGGCGAAGACTGGCCGGACCGGCATATTGGAGTGGATTGGCGATGGGCCGGTCGTTCAGGGGAACCGTCGTCGTGGTGGTGGTCGGTCCGCTGGAACGGGCCCGTCTGGTCGGCTTCGGTGGGGCCAGCGGAATCGGTGGCGGAACCTGTTGGCCGAGCACGGCCGAGAGTACGAGAACCTTGTGACCGCCGACGACCGGTTCGCTGGCGAGCACCATGCAGCCCCCGGCCACCGAGGTGTAGCCGGACTTGACCCCTATGATCCCGTCCACGCCGACTT
>CAITPI010000123.1 GCA_903894295.1 uncultured Acidimicrobiaceae bacterium | reverse complement strand
CTGGAGCCGGGTGGCCGAACTCTGCCGGAGCTGTGGGGCCGACGTGGTGGACGCCTCGACCCCGGACGCCGTCTGGTTCTGTGCCACCTGCATCCGCTGGGCCCGGAGCCTGAACGAGTACGCCGGCTACGCCGTCGTTCCAATCGGCTGGCACACGAGGGTCAACAAGGTGGTGCGCACGGCCCGGACCCGAAGCGCAGAAGACACCCGCTCGCCGGACTACAAGGTGTACGAGTTCCATGGTCGCTCAAGGGCCGTCCTCATGCTCGGTCGCAAGGTCGTCGAGGGGCACCTTGACCAACTGGGGGTGCCGTCCGGTCAGGACGTGCCACTGGGCCTCTATCTCCGCACCGTCCGCTCGGCTCCGGTCGACGCCGATGGCCACTTCACCGCACTGGCCATCGGCCTGGACCTCGGTCACTACTGGCGGTGCCACGGTCAAAAGCCCCTCGATCTGGATTGGGAGACCGAGCTGACCGGCCATCGCCACGAGGTCTTCACCGCCTCCGCCCCGACGCCGTGGTCGTTTCCCGACGGACGGGAAGGCAAGACCCGCCTCCACTGCCGGGTGGTCGAGATCGACGAGGCCTGGGCGTGGGAAGTGACGGTCGATCCCGAAGCGGCCGGCGAGGACCCGTTCCTGCTTGATTCCGGCGTCGGAGACTGCCTGGGCCGTGCCGCCAGTGATTGTGGATGGGCGGCGCTGCACATCAAGCGGAAGAGGAAGGAGCACCGGAACGGCCGGCCCGGCATACTGCCGCCCCTCTACGAGGACAAAGCGCCCTTCCCCGGCTACCTGGACGAGACGTTCGACGAGGAAGACGACAGGTGCGTCTTCTCCGGTCCCGACGACCACGAGGGTTCCCACGACATCGACGCCGGGGTGACCGGTGAGACCACCGAGACCGAAACCGACGACCTGTCGTGAACGGACCGGGCCGAGTGGCACCACGCCAACTCCCGACAGCAACAACCGGTACCGCACGACCGGTTCAACACCACCGACCCACAACGAAAGGAGCACTCCCGATGCGTTACCCACACCTCCTCGTTCCTACCTCCCCACAGGCGACAGAGCACCCCGGTCCCGGTGGTCATGACCGCCGGCGCCACAACCGTCCGGCTCCGAGGCGCCGGACCGGTCGGACCCGGGCCACCTCGAGGCTGCGCCGTCTCCTGGCCGGTCCCGACGCCACCCGGACGTTGCTGCTCGGCACGCTCGAGCGGTGCCGCAACGCCGGCGGACTCGTCGTGCTGGCCGACCGGTCCTGGGCCATCACCGGACAGACGCCGGACCCCGAACCCTCTGGCCCGGCCACCTCGCCGGCTCCGGGTCCCGGGGATCCATAGGCGAACCCGCCCCGGAAACCCGGGTGCCGGTGGGCGACGGCAGTGCGCCGAGGCCCTCCCGCTCCCGATTCCGGACCGGTCCTTGTCGAAATCAACCGCTCGGTCCAAATCAACCGCTCGTCACCGACTTGAGTGAGCCCGAACACCCCGGGTCTCTCCCTCGTCGTCGTCTTTACCACCTTCTTCCGCCAACTCTCCCCGAAAGGAACCATCACCCACCATGAGCACCAACCACGTCACCACCGAAGCCCTGGCCATTGCCGCCGCCGCCGGCACCCCCGTCATCCTGTGGGGCGCCCCGGGAACCGGAAAGAGCTCGCTGGTGCGGGCCCTCTCCGATGCCTGGGCGCTGCACTGCGAGGTCGTCGTCGCCTCCATCCACGACCCCACCGACTTCTCGGGCCTTCCGGTCGTCACCAACGGCAGCGTCTCCCTGGCTCCGCCGGCCTGGGCCCAGCGACTGGCCCAATCGGGCCGGGGGGTCCTCTTCCTCGACGAACTCACGACGGCACCCCCAGCCGTCCAGGCAGCCCTGCTCCGGGTGGTTCTCGAGCGGACCGTGGGCGACCTCGCCTTGCCCCGGGAGGTGCGGATCATTGCGGCGGCCAACCCGCCCGACCAGGCGGCCGATGGCTGGGATCTGGCCGCCCCGTTGGCCAACCGGTTCTGCCACCTCGACTGGCGCACCGACGTACGCAGCTTTGCCGACGGACTGGTCGGGGGCTGGCCCACCCCGGACGTGCCGGTGCTTCCGGCTGACTGGGAGACCGGCCTGCCCCGGGCCCACGGCCTGTTGGCCGCCTTCATCTCGGCCCGCCCGAAGCTGCTGCTCGAGGTGCCGGACGACTCGACGGCCGGTCTGGCCTGGCCCAGCGCCCGGTCGTGGGACCAGGCGGCCCGCCTGTGGGCGGCGGCCGAAGCGGCCGGAGCGTCTCCGGAGGCCCGCACGGCGCTCGTGGTCGGATGTGTCGGATCCGGACCGGGCATCGAGTTCCTGCGTTGGATCGACCAGGCCGACCTGCCCGATCCCGAAGTGGTGCTGGCCGACCCGGCCGCCTTCAAGCTCCCCAAACGCAGTGACCGGTCCCTGGCGGTGCTCGGTGGGGTGGCCGCCGCCGTGGCGGCCCGGCCCACGGTCGAGCGGTGGGACGCGGCGTGGGTGGTGGTCGGCCTGGCCACCAAGACCCAACCCGACGTGGCCGCCACGGCCGCCCGGGCCCTGGTGGCCTGCCGGCCGGCGGGGGCGAAGCCCCCACAGGTGGCAAAACAGCTCGCCCCGGTCCTCCGTGCCGCCGGTCAGCTGAAGGCGTTGGGCCAGTGAGGTCCGCCCGCGCCCCCCGGGCCGACCTCAGTCCCGCCGTGGCCATCAAGGTGGCCGGAGCCCGGCTGTGGGCCACCACCAGGTGGCCGTACTTCTCGACCGGACTGTTCGCCCTCGTTGTCGTCGAGGTCGCCGGTCTCGGCACCATCACCGCCGATGACCGGTGGCGCCTCTACGTCGACCCCGACGTGCTGGAGGAGTGGTCCACCGAAGAGGTGGGCACCGCCCTGGTGCACCATCTCGGGCACCTGCTCCGGGACCATGCCGGACGGTCCCGGTCCAGGTCGGTCGGGGGGTGGCAGAACGCCGAGTGGATCCTGGCCTGTGACCTCGAGATCGACGACGACCTCGTCGCCGACCGGGGATCGTTCCCTGAGCCACCCCGGTTGCCGGCAGACTTCGGGTGGGAAGACGGACAGTTGGCCGAGACCTACTTCGAACGGCTGCTGGGCGCCAAAGAGGACCCCGGCCGGCCCCAACCGGGCAACAAGAAGTCCGCCGGCGAGAAGACGGAAGAGAAGACGGAAGACCCCGCACCGGCAAGGAAGAGGTCCACATCGGGTCCGGATGACCGGACAGACCCGGACAGCCCGGAGGAGCCACCGGCGCCGGGACGCGCCGACGACCGGGCGGAGCAACCGCCCGGGGCCCAACCCCCGGGCGACCACGGTCACCCGGAAACCGACGAGGTGCTTCCCGGCTGCGGCAGCTGCGCTGACGGCGTGGAGCGTCCGTGGGAGCTCGGGGACACCGGTGACGCCGACCAGGACGGGCTCCAACCCATGGAAGCCGAGATGGTGCGGGCCGAGGTGGGCCACGAGATCATCCAGCACACCAAGACCCACGGCCGGGACAGCGTGCCCGCCGCCTACCTCCGGTGGGCCGAGCCGAAGAAGCCGACGGTGGACTGGCGGAGCCTGCTGGCCCGCCAGATCCGCAAGGGTCTCTGTCAGGTGACCGGCCGGGTCGACTACTCGTATGGCCGTCGCTCCCGCCGGGCCTCGGCCGTGCCGGGAGTGATCCTGCCGGGCACCACCCGGCCGGTGCCCGAGGTGGCGGTGGTGGTCGACACGTCCGCCTCGATGAGCCCGACCGACCTGGCCCACGCCGTGGGGGAAGTCGACGGGGTCATCAAGCGGCTCGGCCTCGGTTCCCGGCGCCTGCCGGTACTGGCCTGCGACACCCAGGTGTCAGCCATCACCCGGGTGCGCCACGGCAAGGAGGTGGTGCTCTCCGGTGGTGGCGGCACCGAGATGACCGAAGGCATCGAGGCGGCCCTCCGCCTCACCCCGAAGCCCAAGGTGGTCATCGTGCTCACCGACGGCTACACCGACTGGCCCCGCCGGGCCCCGAAAGGCGTGGCGGTGGCGGTCGGACTGATCGGGCGGAATGCACAGGACACGGTCCCGAAGTGGGCCGGCAAGGTCTGGATCGGGAGGAAGCCTTGAAGCATCTCGCCAACCGCAACGCCATTCCGAAGGATGACTGGCTGGACAGTTATCCCGAGTTCCGCATCCGGTGCGACCGCCGTTGGCACCGACTGGAAGTGGTCTCCTCCGACGGTGGCGGAGAGACCCTCCGGTTCCACCACCACGACCAGCAGATCGACGAAGTGATGGAGGTGCTGGGTCAGAAGGAGAGCAAGTGCAGCATCTTCCTTCGCCGGTTCGCCGGTCTCACCCCACTGGTGGAGGACCCGAAGGACCGGGTGGCCTGGGCCCTGCTGGCCTTCGAAGGCCGGGACTGCTTCCGGGCATGGGCCAAGGTCGGAGTCACCACTCCAGAAGGGGCCCGGCAGTGGATGTTGGCCGCATGGAACGACCGACGGTCCTATCGGAACCACGGGGTCATTGCCGGGGAGGTCGCCGACTGGCAGAAACGCGGCTTTTCCACCCCGGAAGAGGTGGCACCGTGGGTGGAAGCCGGTATGGACCCCGGAAACGCCCAGGCCTGGCAGTCCCGGGGCGTCTCCCCGGCCGAGGTGGCGGCGTGGGCCCGGCGCGGGGTCGGAACGACGGGTGAACTGGATGCCTGGAGGGAACTTGGGATCCGGCAAGTGGAGGACCTCCAGGCCTGGCATGACCTCGGTGTGGGCAGCAGTGGGGCGGGCCACGACTGGGCGAGTCTCGGGGCAAGGAACCCCGAAGAGATCGGCCGGTGGCTGGCCGCAGGGGGCGGGGATCGGGACACGGTCAGGAAGTGGCAACAGGCCGGCCTCGTCACGGCCCATGGTCAGGGACCCGATCAGTTGGCCGGGTGGATCGCCACCGGCATTGACCGGTCCGAGGCGTGGGCCTGGCTTCGGGCGGGTCGGCAACTTCCGGGTGGTCTCCGATTCCAGGACCGGGAGCGCTGGCTGGAACAAGGCGTCCTTCGCAGTGACGAGTACGAACGCTGGATCTCGGTGGGCGCCACCCATCCGGACGACCTGGTCCGGTGGCACGAGGCCGG
>CAITPI010000122.1 GCA_903894295.1 uncultured Acidimicrobiaceae bacterium | reverse complement strand
TCGTGGTGTAGGACGTGGACGGGGTGCGGTCGCTCAGCTGAACGGCGAGTGGTTGCATCCGGTTCGGAGGTCAGGTGCGGGTGTGTGTTTTACGCACACCCATCCCACCTTGCTGCCGAACCTAGCCCTGTTCGATGAAGATGCACTCGCCGGGGCACTCTTCCGAGGCCTCCTTCACGGCGTCTTCGAGGTCGGTGGGAACCGCAGCCAGGCCGGTCGCCCCACCCGGGTCGTTGCGAACCTCCGAGCCCTCTTTGACGTAGGCCAGTCCGTCGTCAAGGAGGGTGAACACGGCGGGAGCAATCTCCTCGCACAGTCCGTCACCCGTGCAGAGATCTTGGTCGATCCAGACCTTCATGTGTTCGTTGTCTCCTGCGTCGTGCGTTGTTCGCGGCGAATTGAAGATCCCTGCCTGCCACGGAAGTGGTCAGACGGGACCGTGAACGATGGAAATCACACTCCGTTCCGTCGTTGGGGCCATCTTACAGGCATCACTCAAGGCAGAGGTGTTGCGGGTCGTTAACAGTCAGGGAAGGCGTCCCGTATTGGTGGGTCGTGCGGTGTAGGGTCGCCAATCGAGGCGTCGTGAGGGAAGTGAGGCCGGAAGTGGACGAGCAATCACAAGGTGGCGGGTCGCAGGATCCTTGGGACGACGGACTGGATCTGGAGTCACTGCAACTCCGTGCCGAAGCCGCCGAGACCGAAGTCTCCTTGTTGCGCAAGCGACTCCAGGAAAGTCCGCGCCGGGTCCAGACCCTGGAAGAGAAGCTGCTGGAAACCAAGGGTCAACTGGCTCAGGCCATCTCCCAGAACGAGAAGCTCACCTTTACCTTGCAGACGGCCAAGGAGCATGTCGCCAACCTGCGGGAAGAAGTGGAGAAGCTCACCCAGCCGCCCAATGCGTACGGCACGTTCCTCGGTGCCAACGAAGACGGCACCGCCGACGTCTTCTCCTCCGGCCGCAAGATGAGGGTCTCCCTCCATCCGGACATCTCCCTCGGCCAGGTGCGCCGGGGTGATGAAGTCGTGCTGAACGACTCCCTGAACGTGATCCTGGTGCGACCGGGCGAGATGGCCGGGGAGATCGTGTCCCTGAAGGAGGTGTTGGACGACGGGGTCCGGGCCATCATCATCGGGCGGGCCGACGACGAGCGGGTGGTGGAGCTCTCCGATGCCCTCGTGGGAGTCAAGCTCCGGGCCGGGGACTCGTTGCTGATGGAGACCCGGACCAACCTGCTCATCGAGAAACTCGAGCGGCCCGAGGTCGAAGAGTTGATCCTCGAGGAGGTGCCGGACATCACCTACGCCGACGTGGGCGGTCTCGACGGACAGATCGAAGCGATCACCGATGCCGTGGAACTCCCGTATCTCTACCGGGAGCTCTATACCGAGCACAAGTTGCCGGCACCCAAGGGCATCCTGTTGTACGGCCCTCCCGGTTGTGGCAAGACCTTGATTGCCAAGGCGGTGGCCAACTCCCTCGCCAAGAAGGTGGCAGAAGTCACCGGGAACACCAACGCCCGGAGCTACTTCTTGAACATCAAGGGTCCGGAGTTGTTGAACAAGTACGTCGGCGAGACCGAGCGGCAGATCCGCCTGGTGTTCCAGCGTGCAAGGGAGAAGGCCGAAGAAGGCGTTCCGGTCATCATCTTCTTCGACGAGATGGACTCGTTGTTCCGTACCCGGGGTACAGGGATCTCGTCCGACATGGAGTCGACCATCGTGCCCCAGCTGTTGGCCGAGATCGACGGCGTCGAGGAGTTGAAGGATGTGATCGTCATCGGGGCCTCGAACCGGGAGGACCTCATCGACCCGGCGATCCTCCGGCCCGGGCGCCTTGACGTCAAGATCCGCATCGACCGGCCCAACGAGATGGCCGCCGGTCAGATCTTCTCCCGGTACCTCACTCCCGACCTGCCGCTGGACGCCGGCGAGATCGAGACGTTGGGAGGAGGCGATCCGGCCAAGGCGGCGCAAGCCATGATCGAGCAGACCGTCGAGGAGATGTACCGGGCCGATTTCGAGAACCGTTTCCTCGAGGTGACCTACCAGAACGGCGACAAGGAGGTCCTCTATTACCGGGACTTCTCGTCGGGCGCCATGATCGAGAACATCGTCCGACGGGCCAAGAAACTCGCCATCAAGCGCGCCATTGCCGGAGAAGGCCGTGGCATCCGGTCCACCGACCTCCTCGAATCGCTCCGTCAGGAGTACAAGGAGAACGAGGATCTGCCCAACACCACCAATCCCGACGACTGGGCGAAGATCTCGGGCAAGAAGGGTGAGCGCATCGTCTACATCCGTACCCTCGTCAACAACGACGACGAAGGCGAAGGCGGACGGTCGATCGAACGGATGGGAACCGGCCAGTACCTCTGAATCCGCCTGGAGCGTGACCGGGACCGTCCGTTCGGCCGCGTCCGGTCCCGGGCCTTCCGGTCTTTTGGAGCCGGTGGCGGGCAGTAGGGTCGGAGCATGGCCATCGCCAAAGTCTGCGGTATCGAAACGGAGTACGGGATCCACGTCCTGGGCGGAGACCCGAACCCGATTCTGGCCTCGTCGGTCCTGATCAACGCCTACGCCCAGAATGTCGCCCGCCAACAGACGGGCTGGGATTTCGAGGACGAGACCCCCGGCGTTGATGCCCGGGGTGGGGCCCCGGCCGGTGCGCAGCCACCCATGGTCGAGACCCACCTGGTCAACACGGTGCTTTCCAACGGAGCCCGCTACTACGTGGACCACGCCCACCCGGAGTACTCCTCGCCCGAATGCCTCGATGCCCTCGAGTGCGTGCGCTACGACCGGGCAGGGGATCTGATCGTCATCCGTTCGATGGAAGAGGCCGACCGGACCTCCTGGGACGGGTCCCGGCTGGTGGCCTACAAGAACAACTCGGACTCCAAGGGAAACTCGTACGGGTGTCACGAGAACTACCTGATGGACCGGGAGGTGCCCTTCTTCCGGGTTGTCCAGGGCGTCACCCCCCACTTCGTCACCCGCCAGATTTTCACCGGGGCCGGCAAGGTCGGATCGGAGACGGGACGTTACGAGCCCGGGTCGGTCCTGTTCCAGTTGTCGCAACGGGCCGAGTTCTTCGAGGAGGAAGTCGGCCTCGAGACGACGATCAAGCGTCCGATCGTCAACACCCGGGACGAACCCCACGCCGATCCTTCCCGCTACCGACGGCTCCACGTC
The DNA here is from genome assembly GCA_903894295.1 of uncultured Acidimicrobiaceae bacterium. Taxonomy (GTDB): domain Bacteria; phylum Actinomycetota; class Acidimicrobiia; order Acidimicrobiales; family RAAP-2; genus Bog-756. Next base: position 12,640 of record CAITPI010000122.1, on the reverse strand, counting down.
ATCGTGGGTGACGCCAACCTGTGTCAGGTGGCCACGTTCCTGAAAGTGGGAACGACGGCTCTGGTCCTGGCGATGATCGAAGATGGCGTGACCTTGTCCCGCAACCTTTCCCTCGATGATCCGGTCCGGGCCATGCACGAAGTGGCCTGCGACCTCAGCTTCACCCATCCGCTCCGCATGGCAGACGGTTCCCGGGCCTCGGCGCTCGACCTGCAGAACGTCCTCTACGAGGCGGCGGTCAACTACGCAGAGTCCCGGGGGCTGGAAGCCCTGGGGCCCGAAGTGGTCGGTCGGGAGATCCTGCGCCGGTGGGGCGAGGTCCTCCACGGGCTCGAGACCGATCCCATGTCGCTCGGCCGCCAGCTCGACTGGGTGGCGAAGCTGTCCATTCTGGAGGGCTACCGGGACCGGCACGGCTGCGACTGGGGCGATCCGCGCCTGGCCGCCGTCGATCTCCAGTATCACGACCTGCGACCCGACAAGTCGCTCTTCAGGAAGCTCGACACCGAGGTGCTGGTGAGCGACGAGGACGCCATGGTGGCGGTGACCGACCCCCCGCGGGGAACCCGGGCCTGGTTCCGGGGCCGATGCCTGCAGCGCTGGCCGCAGTCCGTCGCCGCCGCCAACTGGGATTCGATGGTGTTCGATCTCGGGAGTGATCCCTTGCGCCGGGTACCTATGATGGATCCACTGAAGGGGACGGCCGACCATGTTGAAGCACTGATCGAGTCGTGTGAAGATCCCCGGGAGTTGTTGCGTCGACTCGAGGCGTGACGGCGGAGGCAAGGAGAGAAGTGATGGCTGAGCAGGAGCAGAAGAAGAAGGGTGCGTCCGAGAGGGCGGCGGAGAACCCGGCCGAGGAGGAGAGTGCCGCCACCCGGGCTTCGTCAGACAAGCTGAAGGCCGAACTCGATGATCTGCTGGACGAGATCGACGAGGTGTTGGAGGACAACGCCGAAGAGTTCGTGCGGAACTACGTTCAAAAAGGCGGGGAGTAGGCCCCGTGACCCTGCCCCTGTTCTCGACAACCGATGATCCCGGTCCGGACTTTGCCGGTCTGATGCAGCGCCTGCGCGTCCCCTCCGGCGTCCCGGCCACCGGCGGGACCGCCGAGTCCACCCGGTTCCGGCATGGGACCACCGTCGTGGCGCTCCGGTTTGCCGACGGTGTGGTCATGGCAGGTGACCGTCGGGCCACCGAGGGTCATTCGATCGCCCACCGGGCCATGCAGAAGGTCTTTCCGGCTGACCGCTACTCGGCGGTGGCCATTGCCGGCGCCGCCGGACCGGCGGTCGAGATGGTCCGTCTCTTCCAGACCCAGCTCGAGCACTACGAGAAGGTCGAAGGGGTGGTACTCAGCCTCGAGGGCAAGGCCAACCAGCTGAGCCAGATGGTCCGGGCCCACCTGCCCATGGCCATGCAGGGCCTCGCCGTGGTGCCGCTGTTTGCCGGATACGACCTCTCCCGGGGGGCCGGGCGGATCTTCACCTATGACGTCACCGGTGGGCACTATGAGGAGTCCGAGTACAACGCCACCGGCTCGGGTGGTCGGGATGCCCGCACCACCATCAAGCTCGGCTACCGGGCCGGACTGAGCCGGGACGAAGCCGTGGAACTGGCCATCCAGGCGCTGTACGAAGCTGCCGACGAGGATTCGGCCACCGGCGGCCCGGACCTCATCCGGGGCATCTATCCGCTGGTGGCCACCGTCACCGCCTCCGGCTTCGAGTCCGTGGAAGAAGCAGAAGTCGCCGAGCTGTTCGCCAGCCTCATCGAGCGACGCCGAGCCGAAGGACACCAGCCATGAGCATGCCGTACTACGTCGCCCCGGAGCAGGTGATGAAGGACCGGGCCGAGTATGCCCAGAAGGGCATCGCCCGGGGACGCTCCCTCGTGGCCATTGTCCACGCCGAAGGCATCGTGATCGTGGCGGACAACCCGTCACATTCGCTGCACAAGATCGGCGAGATCTACGACCGCATCGCCTTTGCCGGGGTGGGGAAGTACAACGAGTTCGACCAGCTCAGGGTGTCGGGGATCCGCCACGCCGACACCAAGGGGTATGCCTACAGCCGGGAGGATGTCGAAGCCCGCTCGCTGGCCAACCTCTACGCGCAGTATCTCGGCCAGGTCTTCACCAACGAGATGAAGCCGCTCGAGGTCGAGATCCTCGTGGCCGAACTCGGAACCGAGCTGCGACCGAACCAGCTCTACCACATTGCCTATGAAGGAACGATCACCGACGAGAGCCGCTTTGCCGTGCTCGGCGGGGAGACCGAGGGCATCGCCGCAGTACTCGACGAGCAGTGGCAGGCGGACTGGAACCTTTCCGCCGCCCTGAAGGCCGCCGTTGGGGCGTTGGCTGGTGACGACCGGACCTTGCGGGGATCCCAGTTGGAGGTGGCGGTGCTGGCCGACGGGTTCGGGCGCCGGGCGTTTCGCCGGCTCGACGACGACGAGATCGACGGACTGCTCGACACCTGACGTCAGCCCGGCGGGGGCCGGCCGGTGCAGTGACGTTCGCCATGGGCCGGGGCGGGTGCGAGTCACGCTACCGTGACCTTCGTGGACAAGCGGATCTACGGCATCGAGAACGAGTACGGCGTCACGTGCGCGTTGCGTGGGCAGCGGCGGCTCAGTCCCGACGAAGTGGCGCGCTACCTGTTCCGACGGGTGGTGAGTTGGGGCCGATCATCCAATGTTTTCCTGGAGAACGGCGCCCGCCTCTACCTCGACGTGGGGAGCCATCCCGAGTACGCCACCCCGGAGTGTGACGACATCGCCGAACTCGTGGCCCATGACAAGGCGGGCGAGTGGATCCTGTCGAGTCTGGTCGAGGGGGCCGAGGCCCGCTTGCGGGAAGAAGGCATCCGGGGCGACATCTACCTGTTCAAGAACAACACCGATTCGGCCGGCAACTCCTACGGGTGTCACGAGAACTACCTGACCAGCCGACGGGATGACTTCGCCCACTACACCGAGGTGCTGATTCCGTTCCTGATCTCCCGGCAGATCTTTTCGGGTGCCGGGAAGGTGCTCCAGACCGCCCGCGGGCCGCTGTTCTGTCTCAGCCAGCGGGCCGAGCACATCTGGGAAGGCGTGAGTTCGGCCACCACCCGGTCCCGGCCGATCATCAACACCCGGGACGAACCCCATGCCGATGCCGAGAAGTTCCGACGGCTACACGTGATCGTGGGGGACTCCAACATGTCGGAATACGCCACGTTCCTGAAAGTGGGAACCACGAGCATCGTGCTTCGGATGCTGGAAGACCCGTCGGCCATCCTGCGGGATCTCACGCTCGAGAATCCCATCCGGGCCATCCGGGAGATCTCGCACGACATCACCTGTCAGCGGACGGTGCGCCTGGCCAATGGCCGGGAGATGAGCGCACTCGACCTGCAGAGCGAGTACCTGGAGCGGGCCCTCCGTTACCGGGACCGTCAGGGTCTGAACGCCCAGGAGGAGCGGGCGCTCGGCATGTGGGAGCACTGCATCAAGGGACTGTCGACCGACCCGCTTTCGCTGCACCGGGAGTGCGACTGGGTGGCCAAGTACCGCCTGCTCGACCGCTACCGGGAGCGCAACAACCTCACCTGGCAGAGTCCGGCGATCGCCCTGTTGGACCTGAAGTACCACGACGTGGACCGGAAACGAGGGCTCTACTACCGCCTGCAACAGCGGGACCAACTCGACCGCATCTGCGAAGACGCCGAGATCGCCCAGGCCATGACCCGGCCACCCCAGACGACCCGGGCCCGCCTCCGGGGCGAGTTCGTGAAACGGGCCAAGGAACAGCGCCGGGACTACACGGTGGATTGGGTCCACCTCAAGCTGAACGACCAGGCCCAACGGACGGTGCTTCTGAAGGACCCGTTCAAGAGTCGGGACGACCGGGTGGAAAAGCTGATTGCCGGCCTCTGAGGCCGGCCACAGAGCGTTCAGCGGCGGGTGTTGTTTCCGTCCGGTCGTGGGGTAGCGTGGGAAGCCTGTGACGAGCATCCTGCCCCCTTCGCCCGAGCCGTCCTCACCCGAGCCGTTGAATGCGGCAGACGCAGATCCCCTCGACGAGGTGCCGGGGAGTCTGGACGCTCCCCGGTCGGGTTCACGCTCCTACCGAGCGGTCATCGAATGGATCCTCATCCTCGGAGTGGTTCTCATCTGCACGCTCGGGCTCCGCACGTATGTGGTGCAGTCCTACTCGATCCCGTCCCTGTCGATGTATCCGACCCTTCAGGTGGGCGACCGCATCATCGTCTCCAAGGTGAGCTACCAGCTCCACAGTGTGCATCGTGGCGACATCGTGGTCTTTGCCCGGCCACCTCTTGAGCACCAGGACTACACCGATCTCGTGAAGCGGGTGATCGGACTGCCGGGCGAGACCATCTCGAGCCGGAACGGACAGGTCTACATCAACGGCAAACTTCTGGCCGAACCATGGCTGCCTCCGGGCCCTTCGAGTTACACCGGTGCGCTGCCGGGCGATCCGAACGAGCAGTTCAACCTGCCCGGGCCGGTCAAGATTCCTTCCGGCGAGTACTACGTCATGGGAGACAACCGCACCGATTCCGAGGACAGCCGGTTCTTCGGTCCAATTCAGAAGTCCCTGATCGTCGGCCGGGCCGTGGCCGTAATCTGGCCGGTGCACAACATGAAGGGACTGTAGGCCGGGACCATCCGGCCAACCGCCTGCGCTAGCGTCACCCGGGTGATGGACGACTTCCGGGCGCCCGAAGGGCCAGACGTGGCGGCCGGAAACCCCGGGGGTGAGACCCCTCGGACGCCCACGACATCCGACCCCTCCACTCTCCGGAGGGAATCCCCCCGTCGGCCCAGTCGTTCCCGGTCGGCCTCGAAGTGGCTGTTCGAGTGGCTGGCCGTGCTCGGTGTCGCCCTCCTGGTGGCCGTGGGCATCCGGGCGTTTGTGGCCCAGATCTTCTCCATCCCGTCGGCCTCCATGGAGCCCACCCTGATGATCGGCAACCGCATCGTGGTGGACCGGATTTCCCAGGACCTCCACGGCATCCAACGGGGCAACATCGTGGTGTTCACCAGGCCTCCCAACGAGCGGGCCCCCTACGCCGACCTCGTGAAGCGGGTGATCGGTCTGCCGGGCGAGGTCATCTCCGTCTCGGGAGGAGAGGTCTACATCAACGGGACACCCCTTGCCGAGCCGTGGTTGCCCACACCGAACCCCCCGTCCGATCCCAGCCCGGTTGAACAACCATGGAGCCTTACCCAGCCGTACAGGATTCCGGCCGGGGAGTACTTCGTCATGGGGGACAACCGGACCGATTCCGAGGACAGCCGCTACTTCGGGCCGATCGCCACGAAGACCATCGTCGGGGTGATGGCCTTCAAGGTCTGGCCGGTCAACACCAACGTCTGGATCGCCCTCGCCCTCGTGGTCATCCTCTTCGTCGTGGGTGGGTGGTATCTGTTCTACTGGCGCCCCGGCCGCCGTCCTGGTCGCCATTCGCCTGGGCAGGGGGCGTCATCCAGTCGAGGGCCGTTGCCATAGTTGGCCGGTTCCCACCTCGGTAGACTGCCCACGTGTTCTTCCTCAGTCCCGAGAAACTCATGGTCATCCTGGTGGTGGCCCTTGTGGTGCTCGGGCCGGACAAGCTTCCCCAGGTGGCCAAACAGATCGGCCAGTTGTGGGGCGACTTCCGTCGCTTTCGCCACCGCTTGGAGTCTGACGTCCGGGGAAGTTTCCCCGAACTGCCATCCGTCGACACCATCTCCCATGCGGTGCGTTCGCCGCTTTCCTTCCTCGACAAACTGGCCGACAGCCACGAGGCCGACCAGTCGGCGGAGACGACGTCGGCAACTTTGGACGACCCGACTGCGGATACCAACGAAGGCCAGGTCGACACGCCGTCCGAAGTCGGACAGGACCCTGAGGGGGAACCAACTTCCGACGGTGGCCACTCGCCCGTTGCAGTGCAGCCCGACGATGGAGTGCCCTCGGCTGGTGGATCCACGACGGCCGGTGCGTCGAGGTCCCCGGTTGTCGCGCCGGCTCCGGTGGCCGATCACCGGGTACGTCCCGCAGCGGCGGGAACTTCCGTCGATCCCGGGATGAACTGATCCATGGCCCGAACCACGCCCCTGATCATGGCGGCCTGAGTGGTCTCCATCACACGCAAATCCCGACAGGAGAGGCCCACTCCCGATGCCATGACCCTGGGCGAGCATCTGGTGGAACTCCGGCGCCGCGTGCTGATCTGTGCCGTGGCCCTCTTTGTCGCAGGCGTGTTCTGCTTCGTCATCTACAACTGGATTCTCGGTCTCCTCCGGCACCCGTACTGTCAGGTGAATCCTCACCACTGCGGTTTTTACATCACGGGCCCGCTGGACGGCCTGACGTTGCGTATCCAGGTCTCGTTCTACGCCGGGATCATCCTCGCCCTACCCGTCCTGTTCTGGGAGTTGTGGCGGTTCATCACCCCGGGCCTCAAGCCGACCGAGAAGAAGTACGTCGTCCCCTTTGTGCTCGCTTCGGTCGTGCTCTTCCTTTTCGGCTGCCTGGTGGCGTTTCTCTCGTTTCCCCATGCCCTCGGCTGGCTCGGTCACATCGGTGGACCGAGCCTGACCCAGATCCTCGACCCCAACAAGTACCTCAGTCTGATCCTCCTGCTGATGCTGGCGTTCGGCGTGGCCTTCGAGTTTCCGGTCATTCTGGTGTCCCTTGAGTTGGCGGACGTCATCTCACCGAAGAAGCTGTCGTCGTGGCGTCGCTGGTTCATCGTCGGCATCGTGGTGGTGGCTGGAGTGATCACGCCTTCCTCCGACCCGTTCTCGATGATGGCCATGGCGATTCCGATGTATCTGTTCTACGAACTCTCCATCCTCATCGGCCGGATCGCCAAGCGATGACCGGGGACGACCCGATCGGCGCCGGTCACGCCCCAGGGTCGGATCGGCCGGATCCTCCGTCGGACTCAAACGACGATGCCACCCGGGCGGACGCCGGAACACTTCGCAAGATCTCCCCGGGACCGGTTGAGGACCGCGTCCCGGCTGTGCGCCCAACCTCCGATGCCGAGGCGCGGGAGGCGTTCATCGCCAAACTCGGGTTTCCACTCGACGGGTTCCAGCTCGAGGCCATGGACGCCCTCGATGCCGACCACTCGGTACTGGTGTCGGCGCCGACCGGTTCGGGCAAGACCCTGGTGGCCGACTACGCCGCCGCCCGGGCACACGGGCGGGGAGGCAAGACCTTCTACACCACGCCGATCAAGGCACTCTCCAACCAGAAGCACGCCGAGCTGGCCGAACGCTACGGGCCGGGCCGGGTGGGGCTGCTGACCGGAGACGTGTCCCACCAGCCTCATGCCCCGATTGTCGTGATGACCACCGAGGTTCTCCGGAACATGCTGTTCTCCCGGTCTTCGATGCTTGAGGGGCTCCAGGTGGTGGTACTGGACGAAGTCCACTACCTCCAGGATCCCTACCGCGGGTCGGTGTGGGAGGAGGTTCTGGTGTTGGCTCCGGCGTCCATCCAGTTCGTCTCGCTGTCGGCCACCGTGCACAACGCCAAGGACTTCGGACGCTGGTTGACGACGGTGCGGGGAGAGACGAAGGTGGTGGTGGAGCGGCATCGTCCGGTCACCCTTCACCACCATTTTGCGGTCGCCGAACGGGGTCGCGACGATCTCGCGGTGCTGCCGTTGTTGCGTCACGGCAAACCCAATCCCGACGGACTCGCCATCGACGAACGGCACCGGAAGAACCCCCGGCACCGCTACCGCACGCCCCGTCGCAGCGAGGTGGTCGGGTACCTCGCCGAGGCCGGACTGTTGCCGGCCATCACGTTTATCTTCTCCCGGGCGGCCTGTGACGATGCCACCCGGCAGTGCCTGCGGGACGGACTGCGCCTGACATCGCCTGAGGAACGGGTGCGGATCCGGGAGGTGACCGAGGAGTCGGTCGACCGGTTGAGCGACGACGACCTGCGCACCCTTGGTTACGGCGAGTTCTCCTCGGCCCTCGAGATGGGCATCGCTCCCCACCATGCGGGCCTCGTGCCCGCCTTCCGCCAGGCGGTGGAGCGCTGCTTCACCGAAGGCCTCCTGAAGGTCGTCTTTGCCACCGAAACCCTGGCCCTTGGCATCAACATGCCGGCCCGCACGGTCGTGGTCGAACGGTTCGCCAAGTTCCGCGGTTCGGACACCTCGGCGCTCGATTCCGGGGAGTACCAACAGCTCACCGGGCGGGCCGGCCGGCGGGGGATCGACACGGTGGGCCATGCCATGGTGCTGTGGTCGGCCTCCACCCCGTTCGCCACCGTGGCCAGAACGGCACTGGCGCCGGCTCCCAACCTCATGTCGTCGTTCCATCCGACGTACAACCTGGCGGTCAACCTGGTCCGTCGATGGAGCCGGGAGGAGTCGTACGCACTGCTCGAAGCCTCCTATGGCCAGTGGCAGGCGCCGGCGGACTCGGTCTCCCTCGTGGCCCTGCTGGAGCGGCGCCTCGCGATCCTGGAGGACCGGGGCTGCCTTGACGGGTGGGAGCTGACCGCAAAGGGCCGCATCCTCGCTTCGGTGTACCACGAGTCGGACCTGCTGGTCACCGAAGCGTTGTCGTCCGGACTCCTCGACGCCATCGAGCCGGCGGAGTTGGCGGCCGTGGTCTCGGCGTTCACCTTCGAGGCCCGTCGGGCCGATGGAGCCGAACCCCAACCCCGGTCCCGCCGCGCCCAGGAACGTCTGGCCGGCATCGCCGACCTCAATGGGGCAATCCGGCACGACGAGCGCCGGGTGGGGTTGCGCCGCACCAGAAAGATCGACGGCGGCCTCGCCCGGGCGGTCGAAGCGTGGGCCAAGGGCTCCACGTTGCACGCTGTCCTCCGGGAGACCGACGTCGCCCCGGGCGACTTCGTCCGGAACATCCGACAACTGAACGACCTGCTGCGCCAGATCGGGGAGATCGCCCCGGTTGTCGGTACCCGGGACGCCGCCGCGACGGCGCTCTCGCTTGTGCGTCGGGGAGTCGTCGCCTCCGACGACCTTGTTCTGGGTGGGTTCCCCCTTCCGGAGCCCCAGCAGACCTAATGTCTCAGGGGCATGTTCCCTTACGTCCAGGAAACCTTCACGCCCGAGGAAGAAGACATCCTTCGTCGGTACGTCACCAATCTCGACCAACCGGTCTACGCCCTGGTCAATCTGCCCGAAGTGGTCAAGGGGGCGCTGTTCGCCCGCTACTCGAGGTCCCACAAGAGTCTGCGACGACTGTTCCTTGACGAGTTCGTGGGTGAGCTCGACATCACCGGAGACGCCTCGGTGGATGCCACCGTCGGAGTCGAGCGGGCCGAGGCCCTCTACGAGAAGGTGTTCTTCGAGTACGGCGACGACTCGGTGGCCCAGCTCGGCGGGGTCCACCTGGCCTGCGAACAGGCGTCCAACGTCCTGACCAAGATCCTCGAGTGGGGTCGCCTCATGGCGTACCTCGAACAGTCCACCCGCTACATCGCCTACAACGAGCGGATGACGACCGGTCACTACCGCTACTACCGGGACCCGACCATCCTGGAATCCCCGATGGGGGCCCGCTACGTCGGCGAACTCGACCGGATGTTCGACACCTACGGTGAACTGCTGGAGCTGACCCAGGCCGATCTCGCCCAACGGTTTCCGAAGGCGGACGGCGATTCGGACTTCGTGCACCGTCAGGCGATCCGGGCCAAGGCCCTCGACGCCGTGCGGGGCCTGCTGCCGGCGGCCGCCCTGTCGAACGTCGGCATCTACGGAACCGGCCAGTCCTACGAGATGCTCCTCCTCCGCATGCGGTCCCACCCGCTCCCCGAGGCCCGTCACTACGCCGACCTCATGCTGGACGAGTTGCGTAAGGTGATCCCGTCCTTCCTGCAGCGGGTGGACCGGGCCGACCGGGGCGGGGTGTGGTCCGACTACCTGGCCACCACCCGTAACGCCACGTCCCGGATCGTCGGAGAACTCTTCCCCGAGTTGGCGGAAACTTCCCTGGAGCGCCCGGCCGGGCCGTCCGGCGGTGCCTCGGTGCAGTTGGTGGATTTCGATCCCGACGGCGAGGAGAAGGTGATCACCGCCATCTGCCTGCCGATGACGGACCGGTCGGAGGCCGAGGTGGCCCGACGGGTCGCCAACCTCGGGGCCGAAGAGCGGCGAAGCATCCTGATGGCGTACGTGGGGGAGCGGAGCAACCGGCGTCACCGGCCGGGCCGGGCCTTTGAGCGGACCAGCTACCGGTTTGATCTCGTCACCGACTACGGAGCGTTCCGGGATCTCCAACGCCATCGGATGCTCACCATCGAGTGGCAACCCCTCGGCACCGGACTGGGCTATGCCGTTCCGCAGGAAGTCGAACAGGCGGGTGGGGCCGAAGAGTATGTGGCGTCCCTGGAACGTTCCCACGAACTCGTAGGCGCCCTGGCCGAACAGTTCCCGGCCCAGGCCTCCTATGCGGTGGCCCTCGCCTACCGCATCCGTTACTCGATGCAGATGAACGCCCGGGAGGCCATGCATCTCGTCGAACTCCGGTCCGGACCCCAGGGTCACCCCGGCTACCGGACGGTGGCCCATCAGATGCACCAGCAGATCGCCGACGTGGCCGGCCATCGGCTGTTGGCCGAAGCCATGTCCTTCGTTGAGTACGGCGCCGAGGACCTCGAACGACTCGAAGGCGAACGGCGGGCCGAGGAACGGCGCCAGATGGCGGCGTCCCGGGAACCGATGGCCGGTGTCGGGCCGGATCCCGGCGGGACCCGGGAATAGTTCTTCCGATTTTCTTGAGGCCCTGAGCAGGAACTTTCTCAAAATCGCAGGTCAGGGCCCTCGTTTTGCGTTTGACGGACCACCGGGTCCCTGACCTATTGTGCAGTCCAGTCCCGTGAGCCCAGCACGGGATGGTGTCCGCCTCGGTGGCTGCCGTCCGGTCTGGGCGGGATGCTGTGAGAGGCGGGGGAAGACCCAGGGAATCGAGTAGATAACGTCTTCTGGGTGATCCGCAACGTGTTGCGGTGAGCCTGGTCGAGACGGACCAAAGACTCCCTGGGTCTAGCCGCCTCCCGGCCATCTGCACCGTCAAGTCCGTTGGGTGATCCGGTCACCGGCCAGTCAACCCGGACGGCACCGGAAGACGGGACCGTTCGAGGTCACCGGATGAACCGAAGACTCCGACGGCGAAGGTTCCCTCCCGCCCGGCGGACGCGGGTTCCCCGGTCCTCGCCCGAGGGATGACAGACCGTGGCGGATGGCCGGCATTGGCGCGACCGGGTATCCCCACTTCGGCCGACGACTTCGTGCACCATAGGCGGGCCGAAGCGTCTAGGCTCCCGGCGAGATCACCACAGAAAGACCTTGGATGAGCGACGAACCTGAAGAGATGGACGACCCGGAAGACCTTCTGGAGGACGACATCGACGACCTTGCGGACGATGACGACGAACTGGTCGAGGACGATGCCATCAGCCTCGAAGACGATGACGATGAAGTTGTGGAGCTGGTCGTCATCGACGATGAGGAGGTGGCGGTTGACCCGAAGGCCGCCAAGGCGGAAGAGGGAGACGATGACGAAGACGACGAACCTGACGACCAGGACGTCGAAGCCAGCCTCGACACCATCCTGAAGGAGCGACTCGTTGTCGAAGAGATCGAGGACGACGAAGATACTCCGGAGATCGACGACCGCAGCGGCGACGGTCTCGAGCGGGTCCTGCCCAAGCAGCCGGACGAGTTTGTCTGCCAATCGTGCTTCCTCGTGAAGCACCCCAGTCAGCTTGCCGACCGCAAGAAGAAACTCTGTCGCGACTGCGTGTGAGGAGTTCCGGACGTGCCTGAATCCACCGGGAGTTCGAATGTGACGAATGAAAACGAGGACCCGTCCCGGCTCCTCGGAGACCACGTGCTCGACGTGTTCTTTTTCGGGCCTCTCGGCCTGGCCGTCACGGCCGTGGAGGAGTTTCCCCGGCTGGCCGGCTTGGGCCGCCAGCGCATGGAGACCAAGGTGGCTTCGGCCCGGGCCATCGGACAGTTCGCCGTGATGTTCGGCCAGAGCGAGTTGAAGAAGCGGACCGAAGGCTGGTTCGGTGGCGGTTCGCCGGGATCGACGGCGGGTTCGGCCCCGGCCGGATCTGACGACCGTCACACCTCGAACCCGGCCGCTTCGGACACCGGAGGGACGGCACCCAACGGCAGTTCCCGCACGGAGCAGGAGGCCGGCCGCCGACCCGACCTCACCCTGGTTCCCGACGAAGACGACGTATCCGGCCCAGAGCCGGAATCCGTGTGGACACCGGTAGACGAGTTGGTCGGTGCCGGGACGGAACCCTCCGGTTCGATGGACGATGTGCTGCCCCAGGCCGTGCCGACCCTCCAGTCGGTGACGGAGTTGGCCATCCCGGGTTACGACACGTTGTCCGCCTCCCAGGTGGTCCAACGGCTCGACGGACTCGACGAGGGTGACCTGCGCATGGTGGGGGAGTACGAAGGCAGCCACCGGGGACGCCGGACCATCCTGAACCGGGTGGCCCAGCTCCTCGCCGGCGCCACCGAGGCTTCGTGAGCGCCGCCGGTCCCAGGAACTGGTGACCGTGGAGAGCGTGCGGCCGGCCCGGGGATCCGACGCTGACGTCTGGCGGGAGTTGATGGGTCTGCTC
>CAITPI010000121.1 GCA_903894295.1 uncultured Acidimicrobiaceae bacterium | reverse complement strand
GTCGCCACCTCGTTGACGGTCCGACCGTTCTTGCCCACCTCGACCGTCGCCCATCGTCCGGCTCGGTCGGTCAGTCTCAGCCTCGACCCGGCGATCCGCTCGTCGATCTCGGTCCACGAACCCACCGGGCACGTTGCCTCCGGACAGCGCCACCGGCGCTTGTGCCAATGGAGCCTGACCGGCGAACCGAAAGTCGGCAGGTCGACGAAGGTCACGACTCGCCATCCCTTGAGCGTGGCCACCGAGCCACAGGAACGGCAGCCGTCCACCGAGGTGTTCGTTTGCAGGTGCAGCTCGACCGAGTCGTCGGCAAGGCGGACCGCGCCGAGCACCGTGACGTCGGGGAGACCGACGAGCAGCTCATTGACCTTGGCCGGATCAGTCTCGAGCGAGGAGGGGAGCTTGCGGAGCTGGGGCATCGCCCGAACGTGCCATCAGCGCCTCACGCATTGGTGGACCCAAGCCCCCGGAAATCCGATGAGCCGCATTGTTTCCCTTCGTCTGTGAACAATCCGGTCAACCAGACGCAGTTCATGACGGGGAAAGATCCGGTTTCGCCCTGTGCCCCGACGAGGTTTTCCGAACAAGAAGTGGGGACGGAGGGATTTGAACCCTCACTTGGGGCGGTTTAAGCGCCCTGCCTCTGCCAGTTGGGCTACGTCCCCGAAAACGACGCTTCCATCTTTCCACGCCAGGGAGATGGGTCGACCCCCATGGGGCCGACGGGCGGAGGCCCGCACCCCGGCCCGTCTGTCGTCTACCGGTACTCCTCGATGACCACGACCTCTCCACCCCGCGGGTCGACCACATCGTGGACCGGCCCCTCGGCACCCGGCCAGGGGCCAAGCACGGAGACCGGGCGTTCGTCGCTCCACGGTGCCAACGCCAGGGGGCCGGACGTGGCGTCTTCCCATTGCGGGATCCCGTGACGGGCAAAACCCGTCCAGAGTTGCTGCATGGCATTGGACAAGGCCAAGGCCCCGCTTCCTCCGCCGGAGAAGTTCTGGACCACCTCATGGTGGACCGTGCCGAACACGAAGGGAATCTCGAGGGCATGGCAGGATCCGAGCGCCCCACCAAAGGCCGGTGACTCCCAGGTGAAGTAGTAGACCCAGGTCCCGACACCTGACTCGGCCGTCTTCCGGTGGTTGTCGGCGAAGTGGTAGCTCGGTTGGCGGAAGATGTGTTCGGTCGCCACTGCGACCAGCAGGTCCTGTGGTTCCGTTGGCTCCCCCCGGGCCTGACGGGACTGACGGAACGCATCGACGATCCGTCGGGCCGCCCCGGGGGCAGGGAACATCCGCCCGACATTCCGCAGCAGCTTCTCCTCATCCAGTTGACCGGACGACCCGAGGGCAAAGAGGGACCATTCGTCACGGGTGGTACCGATCAGCACCGGCACCCTGGCGGCAGCACCTTGTCCGACGGCGACGAGCGGGTCTTTCGGCAGAAACCAGCCATCCACCACCGGCTTCACGAACAGGGTGTCCCGATAGGACGCATCGGCCGCCAACGATTGGGCCACCTCGACCAGACGTTCGGGAGCGATCTCTTCCCAGGCGTGCCGTTCCATGGGAATGTCGAGCGCCTCACCGGCGCGTGCGGCCTGCTCGGCGGCGTCCTCCCGACTCTGGGTCATGGGTGGACCACTCTGGACGATGGCCTTGTGGAAGAGCCCTTCGGCGGCCGGCGCACCCAGCAGGGCCGCCACGCTCATCCCCCCGGCGGATTCACCGAACAGCGTGACGTTGTCCGGATCACCGCCAAAGGCCGCGATGTTGGCCTGAACCCATCGAAGGGCGGCAACCTGGTCGGCCAGGCCCCAGTTTCCGTCACCGGGCCAGGGGTTTCCGTCGGCATCCACCTGGCCGGGGTCGGCCAACATCGGATGGGACAGAAACCCGAACAGCCCGAGTCGGTAGTTGATGGTCACCACCACGACATCCCCGGATTGGGCCAGGCGGTGGGCCCGATAGAGACCGTTCGAACCCGAACCGGTCACAAAGGATCCGCCGTGGATCCACACCATGACCGGACGGGCGGATTCATCGAGTCCGGGCGTCCAGACGTTGAGATAGAGGCAGTCCTCGCTCGACACTTCGGGTACTCCGCCCAGAACTTCGTTGATGCCGTTGGGTTGGGGGCAGACCGGTGCGAAGGTGAGGGCGTCGCGCACCCCCGACCAGGGCTCCACCGGAGCAGGGGGTCGCCACCGCCGGTTCCCCTCGGGTGGGCTGCCATAAGGAATGCCGGCGAAACACCAGACACCGTTGCGCCACCTTCCCCGCAACTCCCCGGCATCAATGCGAACCACGTCGCGCTCGGTCATCTACCAGTCTCCTCAGGTTTTTCGGCCAACGTGCCGAAACTCCTTGCACGCTATCCATCTCGCGTCGCCCTGGCGAGATCCGTTGCCGGATCGGGTTCTGAAAGGTTTCCACGTGTCGAGTACCAGATCATCCAGTCTCCACTCCGCCCGGACATCCGGTTGGCCCCGTTCGCGCCACTACCGCCGGTGGCTGTCCTTCTCAAGCGTGCTGGTGGCCTCGTCCTTGGCCATGGTCTCCCTCGTACCGCCGGCCGGGGCGGCCGGCCCGACCCAGCCAACCACGGCCGGCAACCTTGCCATCACCCGGCAGCAGGTTTCCGCCATCGAGCAACAGCTGACCGCTGACCAGAGTGCCCTTGAGGCCTCCGACGAGATGTACAACGAGTTGAGCATCAAGGTGCAGTCCACCCGCTCCAACCTGCAAGCCGTGCGGGCCGCGCTGGCGCGCCAGAACGTCCTCTACGGCCGGCAGCGACATCACCTCTCCCACGCTGTGGTTGCCACCTACGAGCAGGGTTCGGCCGCCAGTGGCCTCGCCACGGTGTTTTCCCAGCCCACCGCCTCGAGCCAGATCACCAAGGTCCTCCGAAACGTGGGGGTCGGTCGGCTGAACGGACAACTTCACCAGTTCCAGGTGACGACGGCCCGTCTGGAAGCCGAGCAACGCCGCCTCACCGCCGTACAAACCAGCCTGCAGAAACAACTCTCCCAGGCCGCCCAGCTGCGCCAGAAAGCGGGCACGCTGGCCGCCCAAACCCAGGCCACCCTGGCCGGGCTTCAGGGGCAGGAAGCCCAGGAAGTCGCACAGATCGCAGCCCAACAAGCGGCCACGGCGGCGGCGGCCGCTGCGGCGGCCCGCTCCAAGGCGGCCGCCCAAGCCGCTGCGCAGGCCGCCGCCCGGGCTGCCTCGGTCGCCTCCACGGTGGCTCCCGGGTCGCCTTCGGCCACCAAGGCCAGCGGAAGTGCCACCCAGGCGTCCACGAGCGCCGGGAATCCCCAAGCGGGAAGCAGCGGGTCCACCAACCCGGCCGGCGCCCTGGCGGTGAAGACGGCCATGAGTTTCCTCGGCACCCCCTACGTCTGGGGAGGAGCCAGCTATCACGGGGTCGACTGTTCCGGCCTCACGATGCTGTCCTGGGCCGCGGCCGGAGTCCGTCTGGACCATTCGGCGGCCGACCAGTACGCGATGTCGACCAAAGTCAGCCTGTCCCAACTGGAGCCGGGTGACCTTCTGTTCTTCAACAACGGTGGCAGCTCCATCGAACATGTCGTGATGTATGTCGGCGCCACCTACAACGGCCGGCCGACCCCCTATGGAGTCAACACCATCATCCAGGCCGCCCACACCGGCACGAACGTGGAACTGTCATCCTTGTGGACCGAAGGCCTCGCAGGAGCGGCCCGGCCCTAAAGTACAGGGGACGATGACAAAATCCTTCCCTTCTGACGCATGGATCCGGCCCGGTCGGCCATGGTGTCGATCCCCACTGGCGCAGACGTGACCATCGAACTGACGATCGTCGTTCCCGCCTTCAACGAGGCGGACCGCCTGGTTGAAGGTTTTCGGCGGTTCGACGATGCTGCCTCCGCCGGGGCCGTCGACGTCGGGACGACCGAGGTCCTGCTGGTCGATGACGGCAGTTCCGACAACACTGCAGACATGGCGGGCAAGGTGCTCGCCCCGCTCCCCCACGGCCGGGTCATCCGGCTGCCGGCCAACCGTGGCAAGGGAGCTGCCGTGCGGGCCGGCGTGGCGCAGGCCCGTGGTCGCTTTGTGGCGTTCATGGATGCCGACATGGCCATCGACCCCCGTTCGATTGCCGATCTGCTGGAACTCCTGCCCTCCCATGAGGTCGTCATTGGCTCCCGCGCCCTGCCGGACTCGATGGTCGAGACCACCTATGCCCTCAGGGCCCTGATGGGGCGACTCTTCAACCAGTTGGTGACGTCGGGCACCGGCCTCGGACTTCACGACACACAGTGTGGATTCAAAGGATTCCAGACCCCGACCGCCCGGTTGCTTTTCCAACTCGTCACCATCGACCGCTTCGCCTTCGATGTCGACATCCTCTTGTGGGCCCGCCGTTTCGGTCTTGGCATTGCCGAAGTTCCGGTGCAGTGGAAGCACGTACCAGGCAGCACGGTGCACCCGTGGCATGATTCGCTCACCATGCTGGCGGACGTCTACCGGTCCCGACTCGGACTCCTCAGAGCCGCGCCGATGACCGCCGCCCGGATCACTGCCGGCAACCCCTTTCGACCCGGTTCCCTGTCCGAAGCCGTCAGGGATGCCGTCGCCGAAGTCCTCCCGGACCGGCCCGTGCCGATCGTCGTCGACCCTGATGGCGTCACCGTGCTCTGGGCGCTGGTGGAGCCGGCGGAGGCCAGATGGCTCAACTCGGAGTTGGCGGACCGGCTCGCCCCCTGTCCTCTGCGGACCATCTCCCTCACGGGATCCGACCTTCGCCGGGGTGGACCCCTCCGGGGGCGCATTGGCACTCCCCGGGTGGCGGAATCATGACCGACGGTCCGCTGGCATCCGGTCCGGATGGTCCCGCTGGGGTCCACAGGCCGGACAACAGCCAAAGCGACGGAAACTCCGTGCCTGACGCCGGGCCGGACTTCCGCCTCTCCGACGTCGACGAATGGGGTCGGTCGGAGCGGATGCGCAGCGTTGTCCGGCGCCTTTACGACCCGCTGTACCGGTACTGGTTCCGGGTGGAGTGGGAGGGACTTGAGAACCTGCCCACCTCGGGCGGAGCCCTGCTCGTGGCCAACCATGCCGGGGCCGTCCCCCCGGATGCGACGGCCATCATGCACGGCATCGAGCAGATGCTCTCGCGGCCCGTGTACGGACTCGCCGACTACTTCTTCCGCAAGATCCCGGTCGTCGGCACCCTGTGGTCCCGGTCCGGCGGGGTCCCTGCCCACCCGGACAACGCCTACCGGATCCTGCACGACCAACAGCAGTTGGCCCTCGTGTTCCCCGAGGGAACCAAAGGCACCTCCAAGTCCTACCAGGACCGCTACCGGCTCCGACGGTTCGGTCGTGGCGGATTCGTGGAGATCGCCATGCGGGCCGGGGTGCCCATCATTCCCATCGCCGTGGTCGGCGCCGAAGAGTCCATGCCCATGTTGTTCCGGATGGGCCGCCTCTCGGGCGCACTCGGACTCCCCTACTTTCCGGTCACGGTGAACACCGTCCTGCTCGGTCCCCTGGGTCTCGTCACCTACCTTCCCGCCAAGTTCAAACTGCGGGTCCTGCCCCCGATCGTCTTCGATGTTCCGCCCGACGAAGACCGGTATCCGAGAAGTTGGGTCATGGACGAGGCCGAGCGGATCCGGGGACTCCTCCAGGACAACCTGCACGACATGCTGCGGGCCCGGCGCAGCGTCTGGTTCGGCTGAACCATGGGCCGTCGGATCCTCATCACCGGAATCGACACCTTTTGGGGTGGACGCATGGCACAAGCCCTGGAGTCCGATCCCGACGTGGAGATGATTCTCGGGCTCGGCACCCATGCCCCAAAGGTTCCCTTTGAGCGCACCGAGTTCGTTCGGGCCGACTCGAAGTACTCGATCCTGTCCCGCCTGGTGCAGGCCACCGAGGTCGACACCATCGTGCACACCTTCCTCCAGACCAACTCGCTCGGGGTGTCGGCCCAGCAGCTCCACGAAATCAACGTGATCGGCACGCTGAACCTGTTGGCGGCGGCCAGTCGGGAGCGTTCCTCGGTGCGACAGGTGGTGGTCAAGTCATCCACCCACATCTATGGCGCCTCGGCCACCGACCCCAACTGGTTCGCCGAAGACGCCAAGCGGACGACCCCTCAGGCCACCCGGCTGGAGCGGTCCCTCCTCGAGGTGGAGGACCTCGTCTACGACTTCATGCAGGACCGCCCGGACCTGATCGTCACCATGCTGCGCTGTGCCAACGTGCTCGGTACCGACATTGTCACCCCGATCGCCACCAACCTCCGTCGGGGCATGCTTCCGGTGGTGGCCGGCTTCGACCCGCTGATCCAGTTCGTCGAAGAGGACGATGTGGTGCGGGCCCTCGAGTACGTCACCCACCACCAGATCCCGGGCGTCTTCAACCTGGCGGGGGCCGGGAAGGTGCCGTGGAGCGAGATTGCGTCCATCTGTGGCGTCCGGATGCTCCCGCTGCCCCCGCTAAGGCCCCGCACCTTCGCCTGGCCGCTGGTCAAGACCGGCCGACTGGCATTCCCGCCCGAGATGGAAGGCATCTTGCGGTTCGGCCGTGGCGTGGACACCCGTCGGCTGATCCAACATGGCTTCACCTACCGCTACAGCAGCGCGGGAGCGGTGGAGAGTTTCAGCCGGGCCAACAACCTGCGTCGGGCCCTCGGCCGCCAGGATCCCGAGTACCGCTACGACCAGGACCTCGAGCAGTTCTTCCGCCACAGCCCGGCCGTCCAGCGCTTCGAGGACGACTCCGACCAACCGTCGAACTGAGGGCGTCCGTCAAGGAGGCGTCACGATGATACGGAAGGTGCGATCCAGTTCTCGATGAGTTCGTCCCGTCGCAGCAACCACTCTTCGCTGGTCATGGCGTAGCGGGCATGGTCTTCCCACGCACCGTTGATCTCGAGGTAGCCGATCGAAATCCCTTCGAAACGGAGGCCCAGCTTGTCCATCACCCGCCGACTGGCGTTGTTCCGGGGGATGATCGCCACTTCGACCCGGTGAAGACGCAAGGTTTCGAAGGCAAACTGCAGCACCACCACCACCGACTCCGGCACCAGACCGAGCCCGGCCAGGCCCTCGTCGATCCAGTAGCCGATGGCCCCGCTCTGGAACGGGCCCCGCTGGATGGACGACAGGGTGATCTCGCCGCCGAACCGCCCGTCGACAAAGATGCCGAAGCCGAACCCGCTGCCGAGTTGCCGTTCGCGCTCGCGCATGGCGCATCGGCTCATGAAGCTGCCCCGGTCTTCCGGAGCCACGGGGGCGCCCTTGGAGCGGGGTTCCCACGGCACCAGCCAGTCCCGACACCGGACCCGGACCGCATGCCAACCTTCGTAGTCGGAGTCCACCAGCGAGGCGAGGCGTACCCGGCGGCCGGCCAGATCGAGGGAGCGCACCGTCTGGTTGCGGAGGCTCGGCGCCATCAGCCCCTCCCCCACGTCGAACCACCGTCGTGCACTGTCAGGGCTCTGGCGCGCATCAAGGAATCGTAGGCGAAGGGCGTAATCCGGGTGGCAACCGGAAAGGCGACATCCGGGAGGGACACCGTCAGTTGTCCAGCTGGCTCGCAATGAGGCCGTCGAGGATGTCGGATTCCGACACGAGACAGCGGGTATGACCGAGGACGTCCATGACGACCCCCAACACCAACAGTCCGCCGAGAATCACGTCTTCCCGACCCGGGTCGAGCCCCGGAAACCGGAGTCGGCTGACGGCGGGCATCGTCGCCAGACGGTCCAGCCACGTCCGGACGTCCTCCCGGGTGAGCTCACTGTGGTGGATCCGGTCGCGGTCATAGTCGGAAAGACCCTGGTTCATGGCCGAAAGGGTCGCCACCGTTCCCGCCAGACCCACGAGTCGCCGTCCTTCCCGGAAGCGGGGATGGGCCACCACGGCCGAGGAGATCTGCTCCACGACCTCGTCCCGGGCAGCGATGAGCTCGTCGTCCGTCGGTGGATCCGAGTGCAGGAAGCGCTCCGAGATGCGCACACAGCCCATCTGCAGGGAGACGGCATCGAGATGGTCATCCCGGGCATCCCGGGCCACCACCAGTTCGGTCGAACCACCTCCGATGTCGACCACCAGAAACGGCCCGTCGGTGGGAGCCAGGTCGGCCACGGCGCCGGCCAGGGACGTACGGCCTTCCTCCAGTCCGGACAGGATCTCCGACTGGATGCCGGTTGCCTGACGGGCCCGGTCCATGAAGACGGAGCCGTTGGCCGCATCCCGGACCGCCGAGGTCGCCACCAGACGTCCTCGTGTCACCCCATGGGTGTCCATCAACGCCCGGTACTCCTCCAGGGTGGCCACACACCGGTCGATGGAGTCCCCGGCCAACACGCCGTCGGCATCAACGCCAGCCCCGAGTCGGGTGATCCGCATCTCGCGCACCAAGGTCTTCCCGGCCCGGTCGGCAATCAGCAGCCGGGTCGAGTTCGTTCCGCAGTCGATGGCGGCGATGGCACCATCGGGCCCAGATGCCGCGTCCCGGGGGTTCACCAGTTCCACCACAACCCTCCGTCCTTTTCCTTCGGGAAGGCCGACGTTGACAGGGAACGGGCCCGATGGAGGTTCATCGGCTCCATCGGGACGTGCCACCCGGCTCTTCCGGTCGGTACATCATCGACGATCCGGACCGTCAAGCACGTGCAGGCCGATGGAGACGGCCGTCCACTCACCGACCGGATCGTCGAATCCGACCAGCCATGCCGCCAGGTGGGCGTGGAGACACTTGACACCCTGGCGGGTTCCTCCCACCCCGCCGGACGGTCGGGGGCCGGTGTGCCCCTCGGGAACCAACCGGTCCCGGGCGGCGCCGTAACGGGCGTGGGCATCAGCCAGGGCTCCGGCGTCGACGCTGGCTTCAGCTTGTCGAACGCCTCCGGACGACTCCAAACGGCTGACCGCCTCCCGCAACTCCGGATCGACCAGCCAGTACCGGGTGGGCATGGGGGTTCCGTCGAACAGGAACGGGGCGTTTTCCAGCACGGCCGGTTGACCGTCACCCGAACGCACCGCCACGACGAACTCCCCGCCGGGAGTCCGGCCCAGCAGTTCGGTCACGGCCGCAATGTCGGCGTCGGTCGCCCCGGTTGTCGAATCGCCCGTCCCGGGCGTCATTTCCAAAATTCAAGGCTGCTGGCGATGCGACCCAGCCAGCCCGCCGGGTGGGCCGACGCCCCAGCTGCACCTGGCGCCGGCCTCGAGGGCACCGTGGACTCCATACCGGGCCCGGGAGCCTTGAGTGGCTCGTTGGCCGGATCGCCGTCGGTGGCCCCGGCCCCACCACTCACCGGTGTCTGGTAGGGGGTCTGTCCGGGAAGGACGAGATGATCGGTGCTGCGAGCTGTCTGTTCCTGCTGGGACCGGATCGCCGAAGGTTCGAGCAGATGCTGCCAGGAGCGGTTCTGCTGCACCAGGGTCGAGTACTGGCCGGTGGCACTGGCGAGTTGCTGGTGCTGGCCGTAGAGGGCCATGGCCGGAAAACTTGTCACCAGAATGAGCACCGACGCTGCCGCACCGATGATCAGGGGGCGACGCCGGCGACGGGCTTCTGCGACCTCGTCCGACGGCGGAACGGCCTTGGTTCTGGGGCGATTCGGGGGTCGGGTGGCCACCGTCATCCGCTTCGCCTTCGGCGACGTCGGCGTGGCTTCCACCTTCCGGGTCGAAGACCGCTTGAGGGTCGGAGACGAACCCGGGGCCGGCTTCCTTGCTCCAGCCACCCGTCCGGTTTTGGCCGCCGTGTTGGTATTCCTCGTTTTCACCGCCTTGGTCGACGTCCCCGCCGAGGACGACGGAGGCGGTGGCAGCGTCACTCCCGGGGCCGTGGACCGGGGCGTCGATCGCCGGGACGAGGGACTCATCGACGGGCCGGCGATCCCGACAAGGCGGTAGCACCGGGAAAGCGGGCCGACTCACCCAGGGTTTCCTCGATGCGGAGCAACTGGTTGTACTTGGCCACCCGATCGGACCGGGCCGGTGCCCCCGTCTTGATCTGGCCACAGTTCGTGGCCACCGCCAGGTCGGCGATGGTCGTGTCTTCGGTCTCGCCCGACCGGTGCGACATCACACAGGCATAGCCGGACCGGGTCGCCAGATCCATGGTGGCCATCGTCTCGGTCAGGGTTCCGATCTGGTTGACCTTGACCAACACGGCGTTGGCCGTGTTGGTCTCGATTCCGCGGCGCAGCCGTTCTTCGTTGGTGACGAACAGGTCATCGCCGACCAGCTGAACCCGGTCGCCCAGGGCCTCGGTCAGGGCACTCCAGCCGGCCCAGTCGTCCTCGGCCATGCCGTCTTCGATGGAAACGATCGGATAACGGCTGCACAGGTCCACCCAGTAGGCGACCATCTCGTCCGAGTCGAGCGAGCGTCCCTCGCCGGCCAGGACATAGCGACCGTCACGGTAGAGCTCGGAGGTGGCGGGGTCCAGGGCAATGGCGACTTCCCGGCCCGGCTCCCGGCCGGCGACCTCGATGGCTTCGATCAGGATCCTGACCGCTTCTTCGTTGGAGTCGAGGTTGGGGGCAAAACCGCCTTCATCCCCGACGCCGGCGGACAGGCCCCGGGCATCGAGGACACCCGCCAGGGCGTGGTACGTCTCGACCCCCCACCGCAGGGCTTCGGTGAACGAGGCCGCTCCGACCGGCATGATCATGAACTCCTGCAGGTCGATCGAGTTCCTGGCGTGCACGCCACCGTTGACGACGTTCATCATCGGCACCGGCAGGACGTGGGCGTTCGCTCCTCCCACGTACCGGAACAAGGGAACTTCGAGTTCGTCGGCGGCGGCCCGGGCGGCCGCCAACGACACGCCGAGAATGGCGTTGGCCCCGAACCGGGCCTTGTTGGGTGTGCCGTCCGCGTCGATCAGGGCGGCGTCGAGGCCCCGTTGGTCTAGGGCGTCAAATCCGTTGAGAATCCCGGCGATCTCGCCGTTCACGTGCCCGACGGCACCAAGCACGCCCTTGCCCCGGTAGTCCGGACCGCCATCGCGCAGTTCCACCGCCTCGAACGACCCGGTGGATGCGCCCGACGGCACAATGGCCCGGCCAAAGGCCCCGGAATCGAGCACGATCTCGACTTCCACCGTGGGATTCCCTCGCGAATCGAGAATCTGGCGTCCAATGACTTGATCGATGGCACTCACAGCGCGGTGTTTCTCCTCGTTGGGGTGCCTTTGACGCTACCACCGGCCCACCCCGTCCCCGAGGCATTTCCGGGGTCTTGCGACCCTCAGGCGGTGAACATGGCCGTCACCTGACCGAGGTCGAAATAGTCCCGCCAGGCCGCAATCCGGCCGTCGACGATCTCGAACGTCCCCATCACCGGAAGAGGTGCCTCACGTTCGCCGACGGTGAACGTATCGACGCGCTCGGTCAGGACCGCGTTTCCCGACACCGCCAGATGGGTGATCTCGACGGTCATGGAGCGACACATGCCGAAGAAGTTCTCGATGAAGGCCAGGGTGTCCTCCACCCCCACCACGGGGTCGAGTGGCATGTTGTGATACAGCACGTCTTCGGTGAAAAAGGGGCGAAGGCCCGCCACATCGAGGCGGCCGAAGGCTTCACAGAAGCGGCGGACCAGAGCTTCCAACTCGTACTCGTTCAACGTTCCACTCCTCGGGTCTCGACTGTCCTTGCGTCAACCGATCACATCATGACGCATCGGGGTTCCCGACGCCCAGGCCGGACCGTAGGCCGTGGCTTCGGGCCAGTTTCAGCCCACTTCTTCAATCGCTCCACGAAAGCGGGCCGCCCGGGCCCGGAGAGCGGTTTCCGGATCCACGCCACCCAGGCGCGCCATGCCAACCACCGCGTCCAGAAGCTCGCCCACCAGTTCGCGCAGCTCGCCGGAACCGCCTTCGGCGTCCGCCACCGGACCGACCACACCGGCCGCGGCCAAAACCTCCCGGCTCAACGCCTCCACCCTGGTTGCTTCCGAAGAAAGATCCGGCAGTTCGATGCCCACGGATTTGGCCTTGCGCTGGAGCTTGGCCATGAGGGCCAGCGCCGGCAGGGCCCGCGGGATGCCTTCGGTCACGCTGCTCCGCTGCTTCTCGACGAGCTTGCGCGCCTCCCAGCCTGACGCCACGTCATCGGCGCTGCTCGCCGTTTCGTCGCCGAATACATGGGGATGACGGCTCACCAACTTGTCGTGGACCCCCCGGGCCACGTCGGCCAGGTCGAAGCGACCGGCTTCGGCGGCCAGCCGGGCGTGGAAGTAGACCTGGAACAACAGGTCCCCGAGTTCCTCCTCCAGATCGGCCACCAGGCGTTCTTCGGGCGACGGGCCGGTTCGGCCGCCGGGAGTCCCGTCATCCGGCGAATGCGGCCGCCGGTCACCATTCACCCTCGGCCCGCCTCCCGGGGTCGTTTCTTCGTTGGCCACGCCGTCATCAAAGGCAGCCAGGGCGTCAATGGCCTCCAGCGTTTCGTAGGACTCCTCCAGGAGGTGCCGGGCCAGCGATCCGTGGGTCTGTTCCTGGTCCCACGGGCACTGCTCGCGCAGGATCACCATGAGTTGTTCCAGTTTCACCATCTCGTACGCCAGCGGTGTGGCCAGGCGGGGAATCCACAGCGAGGTGAGATGGTCAGGCTCGAACGACCGGTCGAGTTCCGACCAGTCGACGTCAAAGATGCGCTCATCGTCCAGTCCAAGGTGGTGGAGAATGGTCACCGGGGCCGACGGGTTCCCGTCGACGGCGAGTTTGATCTCCGAAAGGACGAGCCGGTCCCAGCACTGGGCCACCAGCAGCGGGCCCGACTGGCCGGCTGTCTGGGCGGCGAACATCGTGCCGTCGACCAGCAGGACCCCGGCTTCGACCGGGTCCACTCCCATCCGGGCAAAGGCGAGGTCCAGAAACGAAAGGGCCGGATGAACAACAACGGCGAGGTCGCCCCTGCGCACCAACGCATGGTTCCGCAACAGCACCACGGTCCGTTCGGCCACGTCGGGTGAACCGGGAACCGCATAGACGACACGCCGGCCGGCCGAGCACCGGGCCGCCTCGACGAGTTCGGCGACGATGGAGTCGTAGACCTCGTCAAAGGAGTCGGCGGTCTCGTAGAGATGATCGAAGGTACGGGCATCGGGCACGAGGTCCGCGGCCGGGTGTCGGGCCGTGCGCAGGTAGACCTCAAGGTCACCGACCAGCAACTCCCTGGTCCCGGCGGTGACCAGATCGGCCCCGGCCGGGCCGAGGCCAACGATGTCGATGCGGGGTGGTCGATCGGGCTGGATACCGCCGCCGGGTGCCAAGAGCAACGCCCCGATCCCCTACCCGGACGACCGGGAAGTTGCGGTCGCCCCCGCCGGAACCGACCGGGACGTCATGCCAGGCGCCGGCGACTTCGCCGCCGTGTCGGGGACAAGGGCGGCGACCGGTGGCGGCGTTGGGCGCTCCACCTGCACGGCCCGCCACGACCCGTAGACGGGATTGACGAACACGTTGGCGTGGCGGGCGAAGACCGATTCGGCCCGACCCACCCGGTCGATGTTGGCCGACGACTGCAACAACTCCTTGAAGACCACCGGGCGGGCCTGGGCAAAGGGCTCGAGGGTTTCACCGGTCACCTCGTAGATGTCCCAGTCGCCGTGCTGGTCCTGAACGGGGCCGATCGGGGTGTTCACCGGGATGGAGGCCAGACCGAGTGCCTGCTTGAGGGTGGCCAACGTGTAGTCGCAACCGAGCGCCCCTCCACTCGGGGCCGAACCCGGATCCAGCGAGTTGGCCTTGGCCACCGCCGCAAAGGAGGCACCGGCGCTGATCTGGTGGATCAGCGCATTGGCGGTGGCCTTGGAGCCCACGAGGATGGCGCTGACGCACACCGACGTGAACAACGGTTCGTTGGCGAGGTAGTAGCGCCGCTCCACCTCGGGCGAGATCGTGGCCCCTTGCGCCAAGAGGCGTTCGTTGATGGCCTGGGACAGGACCTCGGCGTGGCGGAGCGACCCGGGCAACTCGGCGAGCACCTGCCGGCCGGTGAAGGACGACCCGTTGGGTGCCATGCAGGCGTCCCGGGTTCCACGGGCCTGGGACTCCCGGGCGAGGGCGGAGATGTCACCGCCCAGGATCGACTCGACGTCAGGCACCGTCAGGTTGACGGCCGACGCCGAAATGACGATGCCCCGCTCGGCGGCAAACTTCTCGGTCAGCAACTGGTACACCTGATTTTCCAGCACCGCCGAGGTGAGGCCGGTGGAGGCGGTGTGACCGGAGGTGGACAGCCCTCCGGCCAGGGCAGAACTGTTCGTGAGTTGGAGGAAGCACTGGCCGACCGGGCTCGATTGGTAGGCGCTGATCTCGGAGTTCAGCGCCGAGGCGGAGATCACCGAACCGTCCACCGAGACCGCCATCGGGGCCAGATCGCACCCGGCCCCGGCGAATCCCGTCCCGAGGACCACAAGCAGCGCAGCCAGAAGGGACACGTATCGCTTCACGACTCCCATGCTACCGGAGCCTCGCCCGGCCTCCCGGCCGGGTGGGGAACGATCTGAACCCCTTGGTCACGGCCCCACCATGGAGATTCCAGGATGGCGACCGGGTCTCCACTAACTGTCCTGGGGCAGGAGTTCCTGGAGGAAGGACCGCAACGGGCCGGCATACCCTTCGCCCGGTTTCGGGACGGGCCATGCCAACAGCAGGCGATGTTGGTCGGGCTGCCACGTCGAACCGGGAGCAAGGCGGCGAAGGCGAACTTCGGCCGATGCCGGGAGGTCGACCGGCGTGATCCTTACCTGGGCCCGAGACGAGCCCCCGGTCATGCCGCGTCCCGGGGGTGACACCGCGACGTCGGTGATCCCGAGCCGCAGGCACTCGACCCGGAGCCGTGCCACTTCGAGCAGCGCTTCGGCCGGGGCCGGGAGCGGGCCGAAACGGTCTTCCCACTCGGTTCGCACGTCGTCCACTTCGACCTCGCTCCGCAAGGCCGTCAGGCGTCGATACGCCTCGAGCCGGACATCCTCGGCCTCGACGTAGGTGGGAGGAAGGTGCGCCGCGTCCGGCACGTCCACGCTCAGCTCGGGAACTTCACTTCGGACCTCACCCTTCAACTCGGCCACCGCCTCGGAGACCATCTGGACGTAGAGGTCGTATCCGATGGCGGCAATGTGGCCCGACTGGTCCCGGCCAAGCAGGTTGCCCGCGCCCCGGATCTGGAGGTCACGAAGGGCAATCTTGAATCCGGATCCAAGTTCGGTATGGTCACCGATCGTACGGAGCCTTTCGTAGGTCTGCTCCGAGAGCACCCGGTCGACCGGATGGAACAGATAGGCATAGGCCCGCTGGCCGGCCCGGCCGACCCGGCCCCGCAGCTGGTGGAGCTGCCCGAGACCCAACAGGTCGGCCCGATCCACCACCAGGGTGTTCACCGATGGCATGTCGATCCCTGATTCCACGATCGTCGTGCACACCAGCACGTCGTAGCGGCGTTCCCAGAAGTCGAGAATCACCTGCTCAAGAGTGCCTTCGTCCATCTGACCGTGGGCCACGGCAACCCGGGCTTCGGGTGCCATCTTCTCCACCTGGCGGGCCACCGCCTCGATGTCGTGCACCCGGTTGTGGACGTAGAAGACCTGGCCTTCGCGCAGCAACTCCCGGCGGATCGCTTCCGAGGCTGCGGCCTCGTCGAACTCGCCGACGTGGGTCAGGATGGGCTGACGGGCGGCCGGCGGGGTGTTCACCATGGAGAGATCCCGGATTCCGGTCAACGCCATCTCGAGCGTTCGCGGGATGGGACTGGCCGTCAGGGTCAAGACGTCCACGCCCTCGGCCATGGCCTTGATCGCTTCCTTGTGGTTGACCCCGAACCGCTGCTCTTCGTCCACCACCAACAGTCCGAGATCCTTGAACTTCACGTCCTGGGCCAACAGGCGGTGGGTCCCGACCACCACATCGACCGAACCATCTTTGAGGCCGGCGAGTACGTCACGCACTTCGGACGCCGTGAGGAACCGGCTCAGCAACTCGACCCGCACCGGGAAGGGGGCAAACCGTTCGGCAAAGGTCTGGGCATGCTGGCTGGCCAACAGGGTGGTGGGCACCAACACCGCCGCCTGGCGACCTCCCTGGACCGCCTTGAACACCGCCCGCAGCGCCACCTCGGTCTTCCCGAAGCCGACGTCACCCACCACGAGCCGGTCCATGGGTTGTGGACGTTCCATGTCCGCCTTGACCTCTTCGATGGCCCGCAGCTGGTCGGAAGTTTCCACAAACGGAAACGAGGACTCCAACTCACCCTGCCAGGGTGTGTCCGGTTCGAAGGCATGGCCCTCGACGGCCAGCCGGCGGCGGTAGAGCGCAACGAGTTCCTCGGCGATCTCGTGCACGGCGGCCCGGGCCTTGGCCCGGGCCTTCTGCCACTCCGAGCCCCCGAGACGGCTCACCGAGGGGCTGTCGCCACCGACGTACGGCGTCAACGCCTCGATCTGGTCGGTCGGCAGGTAGAGCTTGTCGCCGCCCCGGTACTCGAGGAGCAGGTAGTCCCGGGTCGCCCCGCCCATGGTGCGCGTCACCATCCCGCCGTATCTCGCCACCCCATGCTGGCGATGCACCACGAAACTTCCCGGAGCCAGGTCGTCAAAGAAGCCGTCGACGGCCCGGGCCCGGGTTCGGGCCTGCCGGTGGGGCCGGCGCCGGCCGGTGATGTCGGACTCGGCCAACACCGCCACCTTCGATCCAGGCAGGACAAACCCCCGGTCCACCGACGCCACCACGATGTGGGCCCCGGTTCCCACCAGTTGCGTGGAGTTGTCAGCCACCCCAACGGAGATTCCCTCCCGGCCGAGCAACTCACTCAGGCGTTCGGCGCCCCCCGGAGAAGACGAGCAGATGGCCACGGTGTAGCCCGAGGAGACAAAGGCGGAGATCTGGGAGGCCAACTTGTTTCCGTCTCCCAGAATGGGTTCCCATCCGCGGGCCTCGATCGAAGGCGTGGCCGGAGAGTCGGATGTCGGAACGAGGGAAAGGAGGTGGGACGCACAACGGGCCAACAGTCGCTCATAGGGCACGTGCAGACGGGGGGTGTCACCGGCATCTTCCAGGCCCCAGGTAACGGCCAGCGCTTCGGCGAGGGCACCTTCTTCGTCGAGCAACTCGCTGGCCCGGTCCCGCCCCCGCCGCGGCTCCACCAGAATCACCAGTCCGTCCGGCCCCAACAGGTCGGTGAGCAGTTCGTCGCCGCCGACCAGCCAGGGCAACCACGACTCCATGCCATCGAAAAGCTCGCCGTCCGCCAGGCGGTTCCACTGGGCCCGCCCCCAGGGGGCCGACGCCACCAGTTCGGCCGCCCGTTCCTTCATGGCATCGTCGAGCAACAGCTCCCGGCAGCCGTAGAGATCGACCTCGTCGATGTCGGCCACCGAGCGTTGGTCGGCCACGTCAAACGTCGTCAGCCGGTCCACCTCGTCGCCCCAGAGGTCGATCCGCACGGGTGCGTCCAGGGTTGACGGAAAGACGTCGACGATTCCGCCCCGCACGGCCAGTTCGCCCCGGTGTTCCACCACCGACTCCCGACGGTACCCCAGGCCGACCAGACGGGACACGAGATCCTCAACTTCGAGCTGCTGACCCCGGGAGACCGTGATCGGGCGGGAAGCCTGTCGCCACGTTCCGAGCCGCTGCAACACTGCCTTGACCGGAGCAACCACGATGTCCAGTGCAGACGGTCCTCCTCCGGAATCTTCCGGGCCACCATCGACCGGGACCTCTAAGCCCGCCCCGTGGGCCAGTCGGTGGATCACCTCGAGTCGCTGGCCCATGGTCGAGATCTCGGGACTGACCCGCTCGAACGGAAGGGTCTCCCACGCCGGGAACAGGTCGACCCGGACGTCCTCTCCCACCAACTGCGCGAGATCATGGGTGAGCTGGTCGGCCGCGGCCGCCGTCGGCGTGATGACCAGCACGGGGCGACGGCGACCCAGATGGCAGAGTCCCGCCAGGGCAAATGCCTGGGCCGGGGAGGCAACCGCCAGCGTTGCGTCCGGTGCGCCGATCACCCGGGTCATGGCCGGTTCGTCTCGTAACAGTGGCGGCAGGGACCTCAGACTCACCGGATCAGGGTAGTGGCCCTGAACCGCCGGTCATGAAACCGGTGGCCCGGGAGCCGGCCCACCTCCGTGACCCGCCCACGACCGACCGGACAGGCCGCACCACGGACTTGACTGGGTCGTTGGCCGGCCTGGTGAAAACTCACGATGGTCACGGCCCGGGCCGGGCGATGACCGGACCATCGGAGTGGCCAAAATCCGGGTCAGGTGGCGGCGCCGTTGACCTGGTTCATGGCTCGTTCCAGGCCGATGTCGGCCAGCGCTTCCACCGCATCGGCGGCCACGTTGTACGCCACCTCGAGGGTGGCCTTCTCCGTCGCCCCCGGTCGGCGCAGTACGAAGTCGGCACCCGACTGTCGACCGGGAGGCTTGCCGATGCCGATTCGCACCCGCAGGTACCCATCGGTGTGGAGGTGCTGGTGGATGGACTTCAGACCGTTGTTGCCCGCCGTGCCGCCACCAGACTTGATCTTCACCCGCCCACTGGGCAGGTCGAGTTCGTCATGCATGACCACCAGTCGACTCGCCCACACTTCGGCCGATTCCATCCCCGCCCGGCGGGTCAGGGCCGCAACGGCCCGACCGGACTCGTTCATGTAGGTGAGCGGAATGGCCAACATGATCCGTCTGCCGTCGACGAGAACCTCGCCCATCGAGGCATGGAGGCGCTTCTCCGTCTTCAAGGTTCCACCGTGCCGTTGCGCCAGCACGCGGACGGCCTCCGCTCCGGCATTGTGACGGGTCCCCTCATACTCGGTGCCGGGATTGCCGAGGCCGACAACGAGAAGGTCAGATGGCGTTCCGGTCCGCACGGGCATCGACCCCGAATCGACCGTCGGGAGGATCAGGCGTCAGCGTCAGCGTCGGCTTCGGCGGCACCTTCGCCTTCGGCCTTGGCCTGGACCCGGGGCGGATGGCCGGCGGCCACCGGGGCCTCGGGGTCGGTCTCGAGCGCAACGCCATCGCTCAGGGCAATGTCCCGGGCGTGGAGCACACCACCGATGGTCAGGCTCGAGATGTCCAGCTCGACCGAGGTCGGGATCTCGGAAGGCTTGGCCTTGATGGCCAGGGAGAACAGCTGCTGCTCCACGAGGCCATCCCCGTGGTTCACCTCGACGGCCTCTCCCACCAGGTTGATCGGCACCTCGGCGGACATCATCTCGTCCTGGTTGACGATCTGGAAGTCGACGTGGGTCACCGTGTTGCGGAACGGATGGTGCTGGATCTCACGGGCCATGGTCAGATAGTTCTGGCCATCCACCACGAGGGTCAGCACGGTGTTGAGGCCGGCGTCACCGGACATTGCCACCTGGAACTCACGGGCCACCACGGCAACCGGGATCGGCTCCGATCCGTGACCGTAGACAACGGCCGGGATCTTGCCTTGGGTCCGCAGGCGACGCGTGGCGCTGGATCCGATCTCGCGTCCAACTTCAGCGGTGAGCATGGATTCGGGCATGGAAAGACTCCTCAACGAAAGTAAAAATGATTGGTGCTTCCCTTGCTGGAGCCGACCGGCCGTTCGGCCAACCACTTCTGCGTAGGGACGCCCAACGAGCGACTCCCCATGCTAGACGCTCCGCCACCACCCGTTCCACCACACATCCCCGGCAGGCGGGAGAAGGGCTGGCCTGGTCGTCCGTTCGGGTCGTGCGAACGGGACCGCCCGACAGGAATCAGGCCAGATTCTCTCCGCCGAAGATTTCCGACACCGAAGTATCTTCAAAGACGGCGTCAATGGCGTCCGAGATCAGACGGGCCACCGACAGGACCTCGAGCTTCTCGAAGCGCCGGTGTTCGGGAATGGGCAGCGTGTTGGTGACCACGACCTTGGTCAGGGCCGAGTTGGTCAACCGTTCAATGGCCGGGTCGGAGAGGACGGCGTGGGTCGCCATGCACCACACTTCGGCCGCTCCGCGCTCGGCGAGCAGTTCGGCGGCGGCCACAATCGTGCCGGCCGTGTCGATCATGTCGTCAATCAGGACGCACTGGCGCCCCTCGACATCGCCAACCACCTGCAGCGCCTCCACGTGGTTGGCCTGCCCCCGCAGGCGTCGCTTGTGCACCACCGCCAGGTCGGCGGCCAGATGCTGGCTGAATCGTTCGGCCACCTTCACCCGTCCTGCGTCGGGAGCCACCACCACGAGGTCGTCGTTCAGTTGGCGTCGCAGGTAGGAGACCATCACCGGGGCCGCCGTAAGGTGATCAAAGGGGACGTCGAAGAATCCCTGGATCTGCCCGGAATGCAGGTCGACGCTGACCACCCGGTCGGCTCCCGCCACCGAGAGCATGTCGGCCACCAGCTTGGCGGTGATCGGCTCCCGTCCGGTCGCCTTGCGGTCCTGGCGCGAATAGCCGTAGTACGGACACACCGCGGTGATCCGCTTGGCCGAGGCCCGCTTGGCGGCATCGATCATGATCAGGTGCTCCATGAGCGAGTCGTTGACCGGCCCGGCGTGGGTCTGCACGATGAAGACGTCACTCCCCCGGATCGAGGTGTCGAACCGACAGTGGATTTCCCCGTTGGCGAACTCGCGCAGGTTTGCTTCGCCGAGTTCCACCCCCAGTTCTCGGGCAATCTCCTGGGCGAGTTCGGGATGCGCGCGTCCCGAAACCAACTCCAACTTCCTTCTCGGGGTGAACTCCATGCCGTTGAACGTAGCGCGACCTAGCGAGGCGTTCCTGCGTCGATCGGCCCGACCTGTCCGCCCGGAGGGACTTCGGTCCCTTCGACCAACACCGAGAACGGGCCCACGCGGGCGTCATTCCCGATCTTGGCCCGTCGGGCCACACTCGACACCACCGAGGCACCCCATCCCACTTCGCAGTCGACCAAATGGGTGTTCGGCCCGATCTCGGCGTTGTCGCCGACCACACAGGCGCCCTGGAGTATCACCCCCGGCAGGAGGACGACGTCGGCCCCGAGTACGACCTCGACATCGACGTAGGTACGTTCCGGGTCCCACATGGTGACCCCACGGCGCATCCAGCGTTCGTTGATCCGGTCCCGCAACTCGGCTTCGGCCACCGCCAGCTGCGCCCGGTCGTTGACGCCGGCCACCTCCATGGTGTCGTCGATCACCAGGGAACCCACCCGGTGGCCGGCCTCGTACAGCACCGCAATGGCATCCGTCAGGTAGTACTCACCCTGGGCGTTGGCCGGGCTGAGGCGCCGCAACGAGGGCGCCAGCACGCTGCGGCGAAAGCAGTAGATCGAGGTGTTGACTTCCCGGACCGCCCGTTCAGCCGGTGACGCGTCCCCGTGTTCCACCACCCGGGCCACGGCGTCGTTCCGGCCCCGAACGACCCGTCCGTATCCGGTCGGGTCGTCGAGTACAGCCGTCAACAGGGTGGCGGCGGAATCAGTTTCACGGTGGCCACGCACCAATGCCGCCAGGGTGGCCGGGCGCAGCAAGGGGGTGTCGCCGGGCAACACCACAACATCCCCGTCCTCGTCCCCGTCCTCGTTGGGCAGTCCGGTCAAAGCCACCGCCATGGCATCGCCGGTCCCTCGCTGCTCGGCCTGCTCGACGAACTCGATCGCCATTCCTTCGGGAGCATGCTGCATCAACGTCTTGGTGACCCATTCGGCCCGGTGGCCGACCACCACCACCACCCGGTCAACCGAGAGTTCGGACAGCGCATCAAGAACGTGGAGCACCATCGGCCGACCGCACAGACGGTGCAGCGGCTTCGGTCGGGACGAGCGCATCCGGGTCCCTTCGCCGGCGGCCATGACCACGGCGTAGAGCGGTCGGGCGTTCCGGTTCTCCTGATCTTCGACGGCATCGTCGTCGGAACCCTGGGGGTAGGTGCGGATCACCATGCTTGCATTCGCTCCTTCATCCTCGGCCCTGTTGCGCCTGTTCACTCGATGATGCTTTCCCGGACCGGACCGGATGCCGGCGGGGACCACAAGGGCCTGCGCCATCCATTCCGGGGACTCCCGTTTGCCCTGACTGCTGGTGATTTGCTCCCGGTGGTGCGCCGGAAGCGGAACCGACCATGAACCAGATCCGACCCTGCCTACTGACTAGCACCATCCCCCGCCGCTTCGACACCTTTTTGCCATTTTCCCCAACCCGGGGAACCTTCTCCGGCAGGTCTCCACCCCTTCGAAGGAGGAATGATTCCTCCACTGCCGGTTGCGGGTAACTTCTTCATCTGTGGTTGAGACCGGGGCGACATCAGCGGGACCATTGTCGAACCTCCGGCGTTCATCAAGGAAAGTCACAAGCATCCACACCTGACAGCCGGTCCCCAAGGGTTGCCGGGACTCAACCGCCCGGAAGTCAAGAGAACTCCGGTGATCTTTCGGGTTGCCGGGCCGTCCGATCCAAGCCACCGTCGCCAATCAAGGAGCCACCATGGATTTCGCCGCTTCCGAAGAACTGACCATGCTTCGCCAGTCCGTCGCCGCCATCGCCTCCAGGTTCGGACATGAGTACTACGTCGAGCGGGCCCGGGCCGATGAGCGCACCGACGAGCTGTGGAACGCCGTCGCCGAGGGCGGATTTCTGGGTGTCAACGTGCCCGAGGAGTATGGAGGTGGAGGCGGCGGCATCACCGAGCTGGCCGCCGTGGCCGAAGAGTTGGCAGCGGCCGGTTGCCCGCTGCTGGTCATCGTCGTGTCACCGGCCATCTGCGCCACGATCATTGCCCGCTACGGCACCGACGCCCAGAAGCAGCGCTGGCTGCCCCGGTTTGCCACCGGCGAGCTGAAGATGGCCTTTGCCATCACCGAACCTGACGCCGGCTCGAACTCCCACAACCTTTCACTGACCGCCACCAAGGACGGCGACGTCTACCGCCTCAACGGCTCGAAGTACTACATCTCCGGCGTCGACGAGTGCGAAGCCATCATGGTGGTCACCCGGACCGGCATCGACCCGGAGACCGGCCGGGGCCGGCTTTCGCTCTTCGTCGTGGACGTCGACTCTCCCGGCCTCGAGAAGCAGGTGCTACCGGTCGAGATCACGGCGCCGGAGAAGCAGTTCACGCTGTTCTTCGACAACGTCGAAGTCCCGGCCGACCGACTGGTCGGAGACGAGGGGGAAGGCCTCCGTCAGGTCTTCCTCGGGCTCAACCCCGAGCGGATCCTTTCGGCCGCCATGGCCAACGGCATCTCCCGGTATGCGCTGGACAAGGCGAGCGAGTACGCCCGTACCCGCGAGGTCTGGGGAACCGCCATCGGTCGCCACCAGGGTCTGGCCCATCCGCTCGCCAAGGCCAAGATCGATCTCGAACTCGCCCGGCTGATGACCGAGAAGGCGGCCTGGCTGTGTGACCATGACGGCGACAATCCCGAAGCCGGCGAAGCGTCCAACATGGCCAAGTTCGCCGCCGCCGATGCCGCCGGCGTCGCCCTCGACCAGGCCATCCAAACCCACGGCGGAAACGGCATGTCCTCGGAATACGGTCTGGCCGACCTCTGGGGCATGACCCGACTGCTCCGCATTGCTCCGGTCAGTCGGGAGATGATCCTCAACTACGTCGCCCAGCACTCGCTCCGCCTGCCCAGGTCCTACTGAACGTCCTGTCGGCTGATCGTTCGGTCCACGGACCCGTTTCCGTTCCACCGAAGGTCATCTGATCGGTCATCACCGGCCGGGGCCCCGCCTCCCTCGGGATCGCTGTCGACGACCTGAATCCCCCGTTGTCGCGGCCCGGTTGACGAACGGCCGACGAAGGCGGCCGCCGACACGGTGAAACACACACCCCGGGAGTCCTTCCGGCTCCCCTGCGGTGGCCCGCCGGGACACCTTCCCGGCCGATACCCGTCGCCGGGACAGAGATCCCCCGCACCGTGATGACGTCCGCACCTTCCAACCCTCAAGTCATACGTGAGAGTTGAGGCTTTGGCGCCACGTTTCGCCCTTCAGGTCGACGACAGCGGTGACTCGACATCTGGTGGCGAGGCCCCGGGGCGCCGGTTCGACCCCGAAAGGAAGTACTTCTCAAGTCGCATGCCGGGCCTGTCGTTAGTTCAGGTAGGTGGAATTACGCCTAGGAACACGAGTTCCCCATCCGTACCCTGACTAGGACGACATGAAACCGCCACGAAACCCCCTGGCCGAACCGACCCCGAGTCGGAGGAGCGGTCTCCCCGGAGCCCGGTGGATCCGTCGCGCCCGTTCAGGGAACCGCTGGACTTCCCGTCACTCCGACGAGGGCGTCACGCTGGTGGAGGTCCTGGTTGCCTTCGTACTGCTGCTGGTTGTCATGTTGCCCATGGGGATCCTGCTCACCGACGTCTCGAAGCAGGCCGCCCTGGCCCGTCAGCGTCAGGCCGCCCTGCAGCTGGCCGACTCCTGGGTTTCGGTCCTGTCCAACGCCTCCCCGCCCACCGGATCCGGCGGCCAGGTGCTTACCAACACCCCTCAGCCCCCGACCGCGCCAACCGGGGTGATCGCCCCTGCTTCCACCCTGGCGGGCACCGCCTATGCCGTCACGGCCAACTACACCGAGGCGCTCGTCAACAACGTTGGCCAGTCCGACCTGTGTGCCGACGGTGAACCACCCAGCCCCTCCCACCCGGGTGTCATCCAGGTCCAGGTCACCGTCAGTTGGGACCGCGGGCGCTACTCCGTCGCCGACACCACCAACATCTCG
This sequence comes from uncultured Acidimicrobiaceae bacterium, assembly GCA_903894295.1. Lineage (GTDB taxonomy): Bacteria > Actinomycetota > Acidimicrobiia > Acidimicrobiales > RAAP-2 > Bog-756. Next base: position 35,578 of record CAITPI010000121.1, on the reverse strand, counting down.
TACCCGAAGCCCGGGCTCCAGACCGAAGGATTCCTGGCCGTCGACGTAACCAACGACGGCCGGCAAGACGTGTTCGGGAACTCGGCCACCACCCGGTTGGAAGCCATGCCGGTGACCATCACCCAGGAAGGGGCCAACCCGACGTTGTCCCCCAACCCCGACACCCTCTATCCGGACTCCAACGGATGCGTCTTCGCCCAGGTTCCCGTCGGAACCTACGACGTCAAGTTGGTTCAGCCCGTCGCCGGCACTCCTGCCACCTTCCAGTCCTGGCCGGGAAGCCCGGCCTTCGTCACCCCGGGAGGCCTCCCCCAGCAGGATGCCGGAACGCAGTCGGTGACGGTCACGGCGGAATCGGTAGTCCAGTTGCAGGCCTTCGACGAGGGAATCAACGGCTCCATCTCCTACGGCGGCGCCTCATCGGCCGATGGCGCCTTGACGTGCCCCGGCGCCAGCAGACTCGAGTGTCTGGTTACCGGAAACGGAACCGGTTCGGCCACCGCTGCCTGGGGGAATGGCTCGTCCACCTGGAACACCACCAACCTGGCAAATACCACCAACATCAACCAGGTCGGCTGCACCTCGGCCGGCTCCCCGACGTGTGTGGCCGTCGGCGACAACCTGTCGGGTGGCGTGGTTCTCACCACGTCGGGCGGGCTGAGGTCAGCTTCCCCGGATTCGGTTCCGGGTGGAGTGTCCGATCTCACCAATGTCATGTGTCCGTCGGCCAACGGGTGCTACGCCACCGGAGTCGGCACCACCGGCCCGGTTCTTCTGGCGGGAGCCGTCGGCCAAGGTTCGGGATCCGACGTCTGGTCGACCGTGAGCCTGCCGTCGCCCGGCTTCACCACCATCAACTCGATTGCCTGTCCCACCACCACCACCTGCCTGGTTACCGGCGTTTCCGGCGGATCCACGCCAGCCGTCGAACGCCTGGATGGCGACCCGGCCACGTTGGCCACAAACGCCGCCTGGACCCCTGCCTACTCAAGCGACGCCCTGCCCACCGGTGCCGCCGGAACCACCACGGTCGGGGAGATCACCTGCCCGACCAACACCACCTGCGAAGCGCTGGCCACCGGAGATGCCAGCAGCAGTTCGGATCCAACCGTCATCACCACCAACGTGGCGAACTCGGGGGCCGATACCTGGACGGTCGAGTCGACCTTCCCCACCGGTGGCGACCAGATCACCTCCCTCGACTGCACCGCCTCGACGTGCCTCGCCGTCGGGACCGGAGCCGACGGTTCGCCAGCGGTCTGGACCGGTGACCTGACCACCTCACCCCATGCCTGGCTGCAATCCCAGAACATCCCGCCCTCGGTGCTCGCCGTCACTTCAGCGTCGTGTGGCCTTCCTGATTCCGGGAACACCGCCGACTGCATCTTGGGGGTGGTCACCAACGATGCGTCGGCTCCCGGCCAGCTGCTGAACGGGGTCCTCTACGGAGGCAGCTGGGTGTGGAACCTGGTGACCCCCCAGACCACATCAACGGTCCAGTACTACCTCGGCGTCTCGTGCGTGAGCCCGGAAACGGCGTCCGATGCCACCTGCATGGCGGTTGGTGCCACCGGGAGCGGGCCGGTGATCGTGACCACCACCTCCGGCCCGAACGGGGGATGGACCGCCCAGAGCGATCCCGGTGGCTCCGGCGCCGTCGTGAACGGCATTCCCCTCCAGACCTCGCCGTCCAGCAACACCGAGTGGACCACCCAGGTCACCGCCACTTCGGCCCAGGCCGGCGACTCCACCTTCCTGCCGAACGTCCTCTATCCGGACCCGGGCGGATACTCACTTTCGGCCGGCGACTGCTCTACACAGGCCACTGGTCCGTCGTTGACCTCCCTGGACGCCCTGCCCGGCGGGACGGCCCAGGCGACGGTTCCCCTCGACCTTCTCTCCCTACAGGTGGTCGGTCCCACCGGTGCCCCCCTGCCCGGTGCCACGTTGACCCTGACCTCCACCCAGTGCAGCCAGAACGACGTGTACACCTTGCCAACCTCGGATGCGGCCGGAATGACCAGTTCCTCCCTCCCTTACGGTTCGTACACCTACACCGTCAGCGCCGGGGGGACCACCTACCCGGCCAACAGCGAGAACCTGATCCTCGGGGGCCAGACGGTGGGAACCCAAGCCACCGGCCAGGTCAACCCGAACATCTCGTACCTTCCCTCGATCGTGCAGGTGCAGGCATGAAATCCTTCATCGAACGCCTGCGGAACCGTGACGATGCCGGCATGACGCTCGTCGAGTTGCTGATCGCCTCGACCCTGTTCATCGGCCTGGTGACCGTCGTTGGCGTCACCATGGTGATGGTCAACCAGGTCAGCGCCAACGTCAACGCCTCCTTCCACGAGTACGGAGAGGTGCTCCCGGCTCTCGCCCCGCTCAACACCCTCATCCAGGCCGAGGTTGAACCCGCCCCGGTGACCACGGCCAACATCTCCCCTTCGCCGGGCTTCGCTTCGGTCGGGAACTTCGCACTCACGTTCTATTCGAACATCGGCACGGCCGGAAACAACGTGGTCGCCTGCCCGTCGCTGACCACGGGGTGTGCCGCCACCACCGCCGGACCGGCGATGGTGGTGGCCGAGGAACTTGACCAGGGCGGCAACCCGGTGACCTCCTCCACCTCGTGCACGGTCCAGGCGCCCTGCACCTTCGTGGTTCGGGAGTACCGACCCGAGGTGGTCAACGGGGTGTCCACCTGCCCCGGCGTGGGCATCGGACCCCAGTGCGTCTACCCGACCACCTACACGCAGGTGGTGACGGTGACCGACGTGGTCAACAACCCGTCCCTCGTCTCCGGGGCCACCGGCCTTCCCTCCCAACCGATCTTCACCTACAGCACCTTCAACACCACGTCGGACGTCTCGTCTGGTCTCACGGTCGGCAACAACCAGAGCATTGCGCCGACCACGTCGGCCCTGGCGTCCCAGTTGGACACCATCCAGAGCGTCTCGATTGACCTGCGCGTGGCCCAGCCCAGCACGGCGTCCAACAACACGGTGGAGAACCAGCTGATCTCGTACCGGTATCCCGAAAGTCCCGGGTCCGGCATCTATCCATTCCAATACAGCACGGCGGTGGGATAACCATGACGTACCAGACATCGACTGACGGCCTCGGGTCTAAGAACCGCGAGGCGGCACGGGCCAGAAGGTCCCGGCGCTTCGACAACATGGGCCGGCCCCGCAACAACGCCGGCCAGACGGCGATCATCGCCGTCATCACCCTGACGCTGGTGGTCACCCTGATCGGCGTCGTCCTGGTCAGCACGGTCATGCAGTCCCTTCCGCTGCAGCAAGCCACCGCCGTCTCGGTGTACGCCAACCGGGCCCTTGAAGCCGGCGAGAACGCCTACGTCACGGCGTTGAACGCCAACCCCAGCCTGGCCCAGTGCAACTCGAGCACGAACGGCGCCGGGACCTGCAGCGGAATCAACTACGCCGAGTGGAACCAGGTCAACGGATCAACCGCCTCGGGCGCGGACGCCGAGTACTACGCCTTCGGCAACCCTCAACCAACCTTCGACCCCACCACCCATGCCCTGGCTGATCTGGCGGTGCAGGTGGTCGGGGCCGCCCTCGACAAGGGCACCAACAACCACTACCTCTTCACGTCCGCCACGATGCATCTCGCCGCCACCAACGGCTTCCTGACCGGCATCTGGTGGAGCAACTACGAGTCCTATTCAAGTACCGGCAACTACGCCAACTGCCACTACAACTGGAGGGGGTACGCCGGTCCCGGGTCCGGATGTACCCCCGTCTACTTCGCCGCCAACGATTACGTCTTCGGACCGACTTACACGAACGACTCGGTCTACGTCAGCGGCTCGAGTCCGGCCACGGCGACGGGTTCTCCGTCCTTCGGTACGGCCACCTCGAAGTCGGTGGTCCAGACCGCGGATCCCAACTGCCTCTTCATCAACAGCTCGTTCACCTCGACCAACTGCACAAACGTCAAGAACTCCGTCTATGCCTACGCCCCGGAGAACAGTCCGGTCAGTTGCGATTCAAGTCACAGCTGCCACGGCCATGCCGTCGAAGCTCCGCCGGTCAGTGATGCCAGCCTTGGGGTCCTCGCCGCCCAGAACGGGTGCCTGTACTCGGGTCCGACCAAGATCACGTTCTCGACCCAGGCCAACGGCGTGGGGCAGATGACGGTCAGCAGTCCGGAAACCACGGAAAGCACCCAGATCATCAAGGGCCAGAGCGTCACGTGGGACACCGCCAACATTCCCACCAACGCCAACAACTGCCCGAACAACGGCACGGCTCCTTTGCCGGCCAATGGTGTGGTCTTCGTCCAGAACGCCAGCCCGAGCGCCTCGATTGCCGGCACCAACCCGTTCGACTCCTCCGTCTACAACTCGGTCACCAACCTCGCTGCATCACCGGCCACTCCGGTCTCCGGTTCCCCGGTGACCCTGACCGCCACGGTGACGTCCGCCAGCAACCAACTGGCCAACGGCGCAACGGTCACCTTCAGCCAGGCCTCGAGGGCGCTCTCCCAGTGCACCAACGTGGCCATGTCGGCTGCATCTCCCGTGGTGCCGGCGACCAAACCTCGGACCTACACCTCGTCGGCGACGTGCTCGCTCGCCAGTTCCGGCACGGGCACCTACTCGGCCACCTACAACGCCAACAGCGCCTATATCACCACCAGTCAGACCAACCTCGGCCAGAACAACGTGCTTTCGTCGACCGTGACGAACGGACCCAATGCCCAGACCATTCCGAGCTGCAACGCCTGCTACTACGGCGCCACGAGCTCCCCCGACATTGAAGGTGACGCTTTTGTCCAGGGAAACCTGTCCGGACAGGTCACGGTAGGCACGGCCAACGACGTCATCATCACCGGCAACCTGACCTACGCCGACTGCCAGTGGACCACCGGTCAGTCCGGCCTGAGCACCCCTTCGCTCGGATTCTGCCCCTACAACACGTCTTCCACCAACGATGCCCTGGGACTCATCGCCAACGCCTACGTCGACGTCAACCATCCCATCGTTCCAGGTTCCACCACCTTGCTGCCGGCGTGCACCTCGGTCGGCCAGGTCATCTGCGACCCGTCGAACGGCACGTCGGGACTGACCATCGACGCTGCCGTCCTCGCCCTCACACAGTCCTTTGTGGTTGACAACTACCAGGATGGCCCGAGTCAGGGAAACCTCTATAACTACGGATCCATCCAACAGTTCGCCCGGGGCCCGGTCGGGACCTTCTCCGGCTCGACCTCGGTCTCGGGATATGTCAAGCACTACAACTGGTCCCCGCTGCTGGACTTCGTCAATCCCCCGTCCTACCTGACTCCGTCGACGCCTTCATGGGAACTGACGTCCATCGACACCAACGCCGGCGTCCGTTCGACCAACCAGTGCCCACCGCTGTTGCCGATCTACGGATCGAACCAACCGGTCACCCAGTACTGCAACGCCGCAGTCGGCGGCCTGCCCACCTACCCGACCTCCACCGTTCCTTCGGCGCCAACCAACGTCGAGGTCCAGGCCAATGCGGACGGAACCGCCACTGTGACCTGGAATGCCCCGCAGTCCAACGGTGACTCGCCGATCCTGAGCTACGGCATCGCGGTCAATCCGTCCTGTTCCTCCTGCACCGGACTGACGTCGACCTCGACATCCACCGTGGTCACCGGCCTCTCGCCGGGCGTCTACTACGACTTCTCCGTGGCCGCCACCAACGCCAACGGGACCGGAGATCCGTCCTATCCCTCGAGCGCGGTGGCGGTGCCGGCCGTCCCGGGCGCCTCCACTCTCGTCTCGGCCGTCGCCAATGCCAACGGATCGGTGTCCGTCAACTGGACTCCGCCCCAATCGGCCGGATCGCCGGTCAACCTCTACACCATCATTCCCTCCCCGGCCTGCTCGTCCTGCACGGGACTGACCTCGACGTCCCCGGCGACCGTCATCAGTGGCCTTACCGTCGGCTCGACCTATACCTTCACCGTGGTCGCCACCAACTCCCTCGGGGCAGGAGCGGCCTCGGCCCCTTCCAACCCGGTGACCATTCCGACCGTGCCGGGCGCCCCGGTCAACGTCGTGGCCACCTCGAACGCCAACGGCCAGTCGGTCGTCTCCTGGACGGCGCCGGCCTCCAACGGCGGATCCCCCATCACCGGGTATACGGTGACGTCCTCACCTGGAAGCTTCATCTGCACCACCAGCGGCACCACCTCGTGCGCCGTGACCGGCTTGACCAACGGTTCCTCGTACGCCTTCACCGTGGTCGCCACCAACGTCATCGGAACCGGTACGGCGTCGGCCGCGTCGAACGCGGCAACTCCGTCGACCGTTCCCGGTGCCCCCACCAGCGTCAGCGCCACGGCGAACAACTCCTCGGCCACGGTCTCGTGGACGGCCCCGGCGAACAACGGTGGCTCACCGGTGACCGGATACACCGTGACCTCGGACACCGGACAGACCTGCACCACGTCAGGGACGTCGTGCACCGTCAACGGACTCACCAATGGCAGCACCTACCGTTTCACCGTGGTCGCCACCAATCTCAGCGGCAACTCCCTCCCGTCGGCCAGTTCGAACGCCATCACACCCACCACCCTGACCGGAGCGCCCTCCAACGTGGCCGCCGCTTCGTACCAGAACTCTCAGGCCACCGTCTCGTGGAGTGCATCGGCCAACAACGGTGCGACGATCACCGGCTACCAGGTGACCGCTTCTCCGGGATCCGGGTCGTGCACGGCGGCAGCGTCGGCCCGTAGCTGCGTCGTGACCGGTCTCGCCAACGGAACGACGTACACCTTCTCGGTGGTGGCCACGAGTTCGCTCGGCAACTCGCCTTCGGCCAGCGCCACCGCCACCCCGGCGACGGTGCCCGGCACCGCCACCGGCCTGTCCACCACGGTCACCACGACGTCGATCACCGTCACCTGGAGCGCGCCGGGATCCAACGGCGGAGCCGCCGTGACGGGCTACACCGCCGTGGCCTCCCCCGGCGACCAGACCTGCACCGCCACCACCTCTCCGTGCACCATTACCGGCCTGTCGGCCGGCACGCTCTACGTGGTCACCGTCTTCGCCACCAACCTGGCGGGTACCGGCGCCGGTGCAACTACCACGGCCGCGACGTCCGCCGCGCCTTCGGGTGTTCCCGGCCAGCCCACCAACGTCGGCGCTTCGGTCGGAATCTCCGGATCGGCCACCGTGTCGTGGACGGTTCCCGCCAGCAATGGCGGTTCGGCCATCACCGGCTACACCGTGCAGTACGCCACCGGTGGCAGCTACACCAACTGGACCACCGCGTCCGGATGCACCGGCACGGGCACCACCTGCACGATCAACGGACTCACCAACGGCACGTCCTACAAGTTCCAGGTGCTGGCCACCAACCCGGCCGGCTCCGGTCCGTACTCGGCAGCGTCGTCCGCGGTGACCGTCACCAGCACCAACTTCTTCGGAACGTCGGCCCCGAACGCCCCGACCAACGTGGTGGCCACGAACTACCAGAACGGCCAGGTTCCCGTGAGCTGGTTGCCGCCGACCTCCAACGGAGGCCTGGCCATCACCGGCTACACCGTCCAGTACGCCACCGGTAGCGGCTACACCAACTGGACCACCGCGTCCGGCTGCACCGGAACCTCCACGTCGTGCGTCGTGAGCCCCCTGACCAACGGCACGTCCTACGAGTTCCGGGTGCTGGCCACCAACTCCAAGGGCTCAAGCTCGTATTCGACCGCTTCCAACGCCGCCACGCCGGCGACCACTCCCGGCGCCCCGACCGCGGTCTCCGCGTCCAACGTCAACAATGTCGCCAACGGGACCGCCCCGTCGGCCTCCGTGAGTTGGACCGCACCGACGACCACGAACGGATCGGCGATCAGTGGGTACGCCATCACGGCCTACATCGGCTCCAACGCCCAGGCCACCGAGTCATTCAGTTCGACGGCGACCACCGAGACCTTCACCGGCCTCACCGCCGGCACGACCTACACGTTCACCGTGGCCGCCATCAACGGTGCCGGCAACGGCAGCGCCTCGGCCGCCTCGAACTCCGTCAACGCCGCCACGGTGGCCTCCTCCCCGATCGGCGTCACCGCCACGCCCGGAAACGCTTCGGCGATCATCACCTGGACCGCTTCGGCCAACACGGGTGGAGCCTCCATCTCCGGCTACTCGGTCACGTCGACGCCGGCGGTCACCGCACCGGTCAGCTGCACGAACACCTCCAACCTGTCCTGCACCTTCACCGGACTGACCAACGGCATTGCCTACACGTTCGCCGTCACGGCCGTGAACGCCGCCGGTTCCAGTGCCGCCGGAGCCTCGGCGTCCACCACTCCCTTCACCCTGCCCGGTGCACCCACCGGCGTCGCGGCCACGTCCCATGCCAACAGCCAGTCGCTGGTCTCCTGGACGGCACCGGCCTCCAACGGCAGCGCCATCACCGGCTACACGGTGACCGCCACCGACTCCACCACTTCGGCGAACGGCGGCCAGACCTGCGCCACGGCCACCACGTCGTGTCTCGTCACCGGATTGACCAACGGTGACTCGTACACCTTCACCGTGACCGCCACCAACGCCGCCGGCACCGGGGCGTCCTCGGCTGCCTCGGCGGCGGCCGTCCCCTCGACGGTGCCCGGCGCGCCGACCATCACCAATGTGGTCGGCGGCGCCGGTGCGGCCACCGGCACCTGGACGGCGCCGGTCTCCCCCGGTGGAGCGGCCGTCACCGGCTACACGGTGACGTCGTCGACCGGTGGATTCACCTGCACTACCAGCAGCCTGACCTGCACGGTCAACGGGCTGACCAACGGCACCACCTACACGTTCACCGTCACCGCCACCAACGCTTCAGGCACCGGACTGCCGTCGGCCAACTCGGCCGCCGTCACCCCAGCCACCGTGCCGGGCCCGCCCACGGCCGTGGCCGCCACCTCAAATGCCAACGGCCAGTCCACCATCACCTGGACCGATCCGGCCTCCAACGGCGGTTCGGCCATCACCGGCTACACGGCCACGTCGAGCCCGGGTGGATCTACCTGCACGGCAACCGGCGCCTTCGCCAACACCTGCACCGTCACCGGTCTGACCAACGGCACCGCCTACACGTTCACCGTCACCGCCACCAACGCCATCGGAACCTCGAACGCATCCGCACCGTCTCCGGCCGCCACCCCGGCCAGCGTTCCTGGAGCTCCGGGCGGCGTCTCCGCAAGTTCCAACCAGAACAGCGAATCGACCGTCTCCTGGTCGGCACCGGCCTCCAACGGCGGTATCGCCATCACCTCCTACATCGTCTCCGCCATCGTTGGCGGCACCGTGCAGGCCACCCAGACCTTCACCGGTACCAGCACGTCGGGCATCGTGGTCGGTCTGGTGAACGGCACCACCTACACCTTCACCGTGCAGGCCGTGAACGCCGTCGGCACCGGACCTGCTTCCACTCCATCGGCCCCGGCAACCCCGGGAGCTACACCGTCGGCTCCCACCTCGGTCCTTGCCCAGTCCTTCCAGAACGGTTCCTCGACCATCTCGTGGACTGCCCCCAATGCCAACGGCTCCCCCATCACCGGCTACACCGTGACGTCGGCACCCGGTGGATCCTCCTGCACCACGACGGGCGCCACCACCTGTGTGGTGACCGGTCTCACCAACGGCACCGGCTACACCTTCACCGTCACCGCCACCAACGCCATTGGCGCCGGCCCCGCCTCGGCCCCGTCCAACACGGCCACTCCCTCGACGGTGCCCGGGGCACCCACCGGCATCACCGTGACCGCCGTCGGACCGTCCCAGGCCACCCTGTCCTGGACGGCTCCGGCCAACAACGGCGGAGCCGCCGTGACGGGCTACACGGTGACCTCGTCACCGGGTGGCATCACCTGTGTCACCAGCACCACGTCATGCACGGTCACCGGACTGGTCAACGGCAACAGCTACACCTTCACGGTGACGGCAAACAACCCGTCCGGCACCGGCCCGGCTTCCACACCGTCTTCGGCGGTGGTGCCGGCCACGACGCCGGATGCGCCCACCGGCGTTGTGGCCTCGGTGAACAGTGGAACCGCCTTCGGCGGCCAGCCCCCGGTGACGGTGACCTGGACCGATCCGGTCTTCAACGGCGGCTCGGCCATCACCAGCTACACCGTGACCTCGGCTCCGGCCGGCGGAACCTGCACGGTGTCCGGTGCGGCCGCCACGACGTGCACCATCAGCACAGGCCTGACGCTTGGAACGTCCTACACGTTCACCGTGAAGGCCACCAACGTCATCGGCAGCAGTGCCGCTTCAACGGCCTCCAACGCCGTCGCCCCGGCCACCGTGCCCAGTGCGCCGACCAGCGTGACGGCCGTGGTGACGGCCAGCACACCGAACGGTCCGACCGGTTCGGTCACCGTTTCCTGGGCGGCTCCGTCCAGCGGTGGATCGGCCATCACCGGCTACACGGTGACGTCCTCCACCGGCGGCTTCACCTGCACCACGACCGGAGCGACGACGTGCAACGTCACCGGACTTTCCACCGGTAGCAGCTACACGTTCACGGTGAAGGCCGCCAACGCCGAAGGCACCTCGCTGGCCTCGACCGCCTCGGGTTCGGTCACGGTTTCCACCGTGCCCGGTGCGCCGACCGGCGTCGTGGCCGTCAATGCGGCCAATACCCCCAACGGCACGGCCGTGGCCACGATCTCCTGGACCGCTCCGGCTTCGACCGGCGGGGCATCGATCTCCCGCTACACGGTCACCTCGTCCCCGGGCGGTCTCACCTGCACCACGACCGGAACAACCACGTGCAACGTCTCCGGACTCACGGCCGGCGGCTCCTACACGTTCACCGTGACCGCCACCAACGCCAACGGTGTCTCCACGGCGTCGGCGGCGTCGAGCCCGTTGACGGCGTACACCGTGCCGGGTGCGCCCACCGGCGTCAACGGGGGCAACGTCCTCAACGTGGCCAACGGGTCAACCGGTTCGGCGACCATCTCGTGGACAGCTCCGGGATCCACTGGCGGATCGTCCATCACGGGCTACTCGGTGACCTCCTCACCCGTCGTCACTCCGCCCGTCGGCTGCACCAACACCGCAAGCACCTCGTGCACGTTCACCGGTTTGGCCGCCGGCACCACCTACACCTTCACCGTGAAGGCCATCAACGGCGACGGATCTTCCCTGTCGTCCGCCGCATCGTCCGGCGTTCTCGTGGCCACGGTTCCGGGAGCCCCGACCGCCGTGTCGGCCGTCAATGTGGCCAACACCCCCAACGGTTCCACCGGCTCCGCGACCATCTCCTGGACGGCACCGGCCTCGAACGGAGGATCGCCCATCACCGGCTACACCGTGACGTCGACGCCGGGCAACCTCACCTGTTCCCCGTCGAGTGGCACATCCTGCAGCATCAGCGGTCTCGCTGTCGGCACCTCGTACACCTTCACCGTGGTGGCCACCAACGCCGCCGGCAACAGTCTGGCCGGAACGTCGGGCAGCGTGTCGCCCACCACGGTGCCGAGCGCACCGACCGGGGTAACGGCAACCAACCAGGCCAACACACCCAACGGCACGGCCGTGGCCACGATCTCCTGGACCGCTCCGGCCTCCTCGGGCGGATCGCCCATCACCGGCTACACCGTGACGTCGAGCAGTGGCTCCAGGACCTGCACGACGGCGACAACGTCATGCAACGTGACCGGTCTGACCGCCGGCAGCGCCTACACCTTCACCGTGACCGCCACCAACGGCAACGGCACCGGCGTCGCTTCGGCGGCTTCGAACTCGGTCACGGTCGCGACCGTGCCCGGGGCCCCGACCGGAGTGGGTGCCTCCAACCAGGCCAACACCCCGAACGGCACGGCGGTGGCCGCGATCTCCTGGACTGCTCCGGCCTCCACCGGCGGATCCTCCATCACCGGCTACACCGTGACGTCGACCAGCGGTGGATTCAGTTGCACCACAACCGGGGCGACCACCTGCAACGTCTCCGGTCTCGCCGCCGGCAGTTCCTACACCTTCACGGTGACGGCCACCAACGGTGACGGCACGAGTGTTGCGTCGGCCGCCTCGACCGCGGTGACCGTCTTCACCGTGCCCGGAGCCCCGACCGGAGTGGGTGCCTCCAACCGGGCCAACACCCCGAACGGCACGGCGGTGGCCACCGTCACCTGGACGGCTCCGGCCTCCAACGGCGGATCGGGCATCACCAGCTACACCGTCACCCCGTACCTGAACGGCACGACGGCCGGTGCGGCCCAGTCCTTCAGTTCCAGCCCCGCCACGGTGACCGGTCTCGCCGCCGGCAGCGCCTACACCTTCACCGTGACCGCCACCAACGGTGACGGCACCAGCACGGCGTCGTCGGCATCGACCTCGATCACGGTCTCCACGCTCCCGGCCGCACCGGCCGCTCCCGGTGCCGCCAACGTGGCCGGCGTGGCCAACGCCAGTGCCCCCTCGGCCACCATCACCTGGGTAGCTCCCAACACGGGCGGATCCAGCATCACCGGCTACTCGGTGACGTCTTCCCCTGTGGTGACTCCGCCGGCCGGCTGCACGAACACCTCCAACCTGACCTGCACGTTCACCGGTCTGGCGGCTGGCATCAGTTATACCTTCACGGTGACCGCCACCAACGCCAACGGAACGTCGCCGGCCTCGCCGACGTCCACGCCGATGACCGCGGCCACCGTGCCCGGAGCTCCGACCGGCGTCGCTGCCGCCGCCACCGCCTCCAACACCTCGGCCACGGTCTCCTGGACCACTCCGGCTTCCACCGGCGGTTCGCCCATCCAGGGCTACACCGTCACGTCTTCCCCCGGCGGCAAGACCTGCACGACGAGTGGCAACTCCTGTGCCGTGTCGGGTCTGACCACCAAGACCAGTTACACGTTCACCGTGACCGCCTACAACCAACCCGGAACGGGTCTGGCCTCGACGGCGTCCAACGCCCTGGTCGTGGGTACCCCGGGTTCACCGAACGGCATCACGGCCACCAACGTGGCCAATGTGGCCAACGGCTCGGCTCCGTCGGCCACCGTGTCCTGGACCGCTCCGTCGGCCAACGGCGGCGCCACGGTCACCGGTTACACGGTCACCTCGAGCCCGTCGGTTACGGCCCCGGCCGCCTGCACCAACACCGCCAACCTGACCTGTACGTTCACCGGTCTCGCGGCCGGCACCACCTACACCTTCTCGGTGGTGGCGATCAACACCAACGGCTCGGGCGTGGCCGGTACCAGTGCCTCGGTGACGGCCTACACGTTGACCAATGCTCCGACCGGAGTCACCGCCACGGGGTACCAGAACACCCAGGCCCCGGTTTCGTGGAACGCACCGTCAAATCTGGGCGGTGGAAGCATCAGTAAATACACCGTGACGGCCACCGATACGACCAACTCCCTCAACGGAGGCGAAACCTGCACCACTTCGACAACGTCGTGCACCGCGACCGGGCTGACCAACGGTGACTCCTACACCTTCACCGTGACGGCCACCAACCAGGCCGGAACCAGTCCTGCTTCCGGTGCCTCGACGGCGGTCATTCCGGCCACGGCACCCGACGCCCCAACCGGAGTGGTGGCCACGGCCACGGCCACGACGACCTCGACCACCGTCAGCTGGAGTGCACCGGCCAACAACGGTGGGGCCAACGTCACCGGCTACACGGTCACGGCCAGCCCGTCGGCGACGGCCCCGGCCGCCTGCGTCAACACGGCCAACCTGACCTGCACCTTCACCGGTTTGACGGCCAAGACCAGCTACACCTTCACGGTCACGGCCACCAACCCGGCCGGCACGTCGGTGGCATCGGCGGCGTCGGCAGCCATCACCCAGGGTGCACCGAACGCACCGACCGGGGTGACCGCGGCCGCCACCGCGAGCAACACCTCGGCCACCATTTCGTGGACGGCTCCGGCCATCAACGGTGGATCGTCGATCACCGGCTACACCGTGACGTCTTCCCCCGGCGGCAAGACGTGCACCACGACCGGTACGACCAGTTGCACCGTGGCCGGACTGACGACCAGGACCGCCTACACGTTCACCGTGACGGCGGCGAACACCAACGGCACCAGTCCTGCTTCGGCACCGTCAAACGCCATCACGGTTGGCACGCCGGGATCGCCGACCGGAGTCACAGCTGCGGTCACCAACGCCTCAGGGGCCATCTTGGTCACCTGGGCCGATCCCGCCAACAACGGCGGGGCGAGCGTGACCAGTTACACGGTCAACTACGCCTCGGGCGGCACGGTCGGGTCACAGGCCTGCACGGCCAACACCGGCACCTCAACGAGTTGCACGGTCACCGGCCTCACCAAGGGCACCAGCTACTCGTTCACCGTGATCGCAGTGAACTCGAACGGAAATGGTGTCCCCTCCGCCGTCTCCAACTCGGCCATCGCCTCCTACCCCGGAACTCCGACCATCGGCACGGCAACTGCGTCAACGTTCCGCGCCGGCCAGGTGACCGTGGCCTGGACCGATCCGTCCGGCAACGGCGGATCCGCCATCACCGGTTACGTGGTCACCCCCTACCTGAACGGCACCACGGCCCAGACGACCCAGACCTTCACGGGGGCCACGGCGACCTCGGGCACCCTCACCGGCTTGAACTCGGGTGCGGCCTACACGTTCACGGTCTCGGCCACCAACGGCAACGGGACGGGAAGCGAGTCGGCGCAGTCCAACCAGGTCACCACGAAGTAGGCCGCGTCGGGCCGGGAATCCCCCGACTCCGGCCCGATGGTTGGTTGGATCGCCTGGTTCGGCGACTAGCCTTGGAGCCTTATGCCTATCGAGACCCGAGACGACATCCGTAACGTAGCCATCGTGGCCCATGTCGACCATGGGAAGACCACCCTGGTGGACGCCATGCTCTGGCAGTCCGGAGCCTTCCGGGACAACCAGTCGGTCAACGAACGGGTGATGGACTCCGGCGACCTCGAGCGGGAAAAGGGCATCACCATCCTCGCCAAGAACACCGCCGTGCTCCACAACGGGGTCAAGATCAACATCATCGACACGCCGGGGCATGCCGACTTCGGCGGCGAGGTGGAGCGGGGCCTCACCATGGTGGATGGCGTGCTGCTGCTGGTGGATGCCTCCGAAGGCCCCCTCCCCCAGACCCGTTTCGTGCTGCGCAAGGCGCTTCAGGCCCGGCTTCCGGTCGTTCTGGTGGTCAACAAGGTCGACCGCCCTGACGCCCGCATCGCCGAAGTGGTGAGCGAAGTCGAGGAACTCTTTCTCGACCTTGATGCCGACGAGGACCAGATCAGCTTTCCGATCCTCTACGCCTGTGCCCGGGCCGGCTGGGCCGCCACGGAAGAAGGAGTGGAAGGCACCGACCTCGAACCGCTCTTTGCCGCCATCCTGGAACACATCCCGGCGCCAACCTTCGACCCGGACGCCCCGCTGCAGGCCATCGTCTCCAACCTCGACGCCTCCCCCTACCTTGGTCGCCTTGCCGTCTGCCGCGTCCACAACGGCACACTTACCAAGGGAGCCACGGTGGCGTGGTGCAAACTGGACGGCACCATCGAACGCTGCAAGATCACGGAACTCTTTGTGACCGATGCCCTGGAGCGGGTGGAGACCGCCTCCGCCGGCCCGGGCGAGATTGCCGCAGTGGCCGGCATGGCCGAGATCACCATCGGTGAAACCCTGGCTGATGCCGAGGATCCCCGGGCGTTGCCGGCCATCACCGTGGATGAACCGAGCCTCGGCATGACCATCGGCATCAACACCTCGCCGCTGGCCGGACAGGACGGAAACAAACTGACGGCCCGGCAGGTACAGACCCGCCTCGAGAACGAACTCATCGGCAACGTGTCGCTGAAGGTGATCCCCACCGAACGACCGGACACCTGGGAAGTACAGGGCCGGGGCGAGTTGCAGCTGGCCGTGCTGGTGGAAACCATGCGTCGGGAGGGGTTCGAACTGACCGTGGGGAAGCCCCAGGTCGTGACCCGCGAGATCGACGGCAAGGTCCACGAACCCATGGAGCGGGTGGCCATTGACGTGCCTGACGACTACCTCGGCGTCGTCACCCAACTGATGGCCCTCCGCAAGGGCACCCTCATCGAGATGGTCAACCACGGAACCGGTTGGGTCCGCATGGACTACCGGATTCCCGCCCGCGGTCTGGTCGGATTCCGGACCGAGTTCATGACCGAGACCCGCGGCACCGGAATGCTGCACCACGTGTTCGACGGCTGGGAACCGTGGCACGGCGAACTCAAGACCAAGCGCAACGGATCGATGGTCGCCGACCGTCGTGGCGTCACCACCGGGTACACCTTGATGAGCCTTCAGGAGCGGGGCATGCTGCTGGTCGGCCCGGGTACCGACGTCTACGAGGGCATGGTGGTCGGCGAGAACGCCCGGGACGAAGAGATGGACGTCAACCCCACCAAGGAAAAGAAGCAGACGAACATCCGCTCGGCCTCGGCCGACGAAGCAATCCGGCTCACGCCCCCCCTTCTGCTCTCCCTCGAGCAGGCCCTGGAGTTCATTGCCGACGACGAGTGTGTCGAAGTGACGCCGAAGACGGTTCGACTGCGCAAGATCATCCTCGACCAGTCGACCCGCGGTCGCATGCGCAGCCGGGCCCGCAAGGGCTGAGAGCACGCTGAGAGCACACTGACCGGGATTCCTGGTCATCCGGCCTTCCCCGACGCCGTCCAACCGGGTGACGGCCGTTGCGCTCCGAGGGGAGGGCTCGAACCTCCAACATTCGGCTCCAAAGGCCGACGTTCTGCCAATTGAACTACCTCGGACCGGGCATCGGCGTCCGCTCGGACCCGTGACGCCGGTTTCCAACGATACCCTCCCGCAACCGGAGCATCTGCCGTACCTTCGGCCCATTCCCGCCCGCGGCGCCTTCCGGGCGCCCGGGCCTGCCTGAAGACCCGACAGGCCGGAGGGTAGGCTGACGGTCAATGCGAGTACTCATCGTTGATGACGACCCTGCGGTCAGCGGTGCCCTGAACCGTGCGCTTCGTCTCGAGGGCTACGACGTCACCGTCGCTCCCGATGGCCCGAAGGCGCTGGAGGAACTTGCCGTTCGACCGCCGGACGCCGTGGTTCTGGACATCGGTCTCCCGGGGATCGACGGACTTGACGTCTGCCGCCGCATGCGGGCCGCCGAGAACACAACTCCGGTCCTGATGCTCACAGCCCGGGACGCCATCTCCGACCGGGTCGACGGACTCGATGCCGGGGCCGACGACTATCTGGTCAAGCCGTTCGCCCTGGCCGAACTGCTGGCCCGGCTCCGGGCGCTCCTGCGCCGTCGGCCGGACGATTCGGAAGAGACGCTCCAGTTCGACGATCTGGTGCTGGACACCGTCACCCGGGAAGCCAGACGAGGCGGCCGGGCCTTTACCCTGACCCGGATCGAGTTCGACCTTCTGGAGCTGCTGCTTCGCCATCCCCGTCAGGTTCTTACCCGAGAGGTCATCCTGGACCGGGTGTGGGGCTACACCTTCGATTCCGGCACCAACTCGCTCGCCGTCTACGTCGGCTACCTGCGGCGCAAAACCGAAGAAGGCGGAGAGCCCCGCCTGATCCACACCGCCCGGGGCGTCGGTTACGTGATCCGCGAGCCGTGATCGCCAACGACGCATGACATTCAGGACCCGACTCGTACTCGCAGCAACTTCCGCCACCCTGGTCGTGCTGCTTCTGGGATCTCTCGCCACCTACCTCCAGGCCCGCAACTCACTGGTCGGATCGGTCGACGACACGATCCAGCAGCAGGCCCGGAACCTGATCACGCCGAACTTCGGTGGAGACCCACCCATTGGCAACTCCTGCACCTCTACGGTGGGTACCTGCGCCCAGGTGATTGCCGCCAACGGCATTCCCGTTCCGGCGGACCCAACCGTGTTGTCCTCGCCGGAGGAAGCCACGGAGATCGCAGCCTCCCGCGGAACGGGCGGCACCACGTTCTTCAACACGACAACCGAGGGAGTACCGGTCCGCGAAGTGGTCACCGCCCTTCCGCCCGGTTTCAGCTACCGGGGCAACAACGGCTACGAGGTCCTCATCGACGGTGGGGCGTTGCAGGTGACCGCTCCCCTGGCCGGCGTTCGCCATCAGCTCCGCCACCTCTTCGTCGTCCTCTGGATCATCATCGTGGCCGGCGTGGCCCTCGCCATCATCCTCGGACTGGTCGTCGGCCGAACGGTTCTTCGACCCCTCGACGACCTGACGGCATCCATCGAGGACCTGGCCCGGACGACGGACGTCTCGGAACGTCTGGACCCCGGAGGTCCCGACGAACTCGGAAGACTGCGGCGAGCCTTCAACCACCTGTTGGCGGCGCTGGAAACCTCCCGGGACAGCCAGCGTCAACTCGTTCTCGATGCGTCACACGAACTCCGCACACCCCTCACCAGCCTCCGCACGAACATGGAAGTGGCCGCCCGGCTGGACGACCTCCAACCCGAGGACCGCTCCGTCCTGATTGGCGATGTCCTCACCCAGTTGGACGAGCTCACGCAGTTGGTGGGCGGCATCACCGAACTGGCGAGGGGCGAACAACCGGTGGATGTCCACAAACCTCTCCGATTCGACCTGCTCGTCGAAGAGTCGGTGGCCGCCGCCATCACCCACGGCAGAAACCGGGGGGTCACCTATCGGACCCACCTTGACCCCTGCTGGGTGGTGGCCGCAGAGGGCCGGTTGGAACGCGCCGTGAACAACCTGCTCGACAATGCCCTCAAATGGAGTCCCGACAACAGCGTGGTCGAGGTCTCGTGCACTGAAGGGGTTCTCCTGGTGCGCGACTACGGCCCGGGCGTTCCCGAGGAGGACATGGCCCACATCTTCGACCGCTTCTACCGGGCCAACGAAGCCCGGGGAAAGCCCGGCTCCGGTCTGGGCCTCGCCATTGTGGACCAGGTGGTCAAGGACGAAGGCGGAGGGGTGGCGGTGGCCAATGCCGACGGCGGCGGGGCCATCTTCCGACTGTGGCTCCCCACGGTGCCCGAGCCGCCCGACGCCCCGGCGGATTGAGGCCGTCTCCGTCGTTCGTCTGGCACGTTGCTCCTGCGTAGAGTAGGTTTTCCTCCAACATGGGATCCCTGATCAAGAAGCGCCGTAAGCGCATGCGCAAGAAGAAGCACAAGAAGATGCTGAAGGCCACCCGTTGGCAACGTCGGGCGGCTGGCAAGTAGGGAAACCTGCGCCTTGCCGTGACTAGGTCCCTCCGGGAACCGTTGTCGCTCCAACCACCACGGCCGGTCCGTCAGGGTTCCCAGCCTCCACGCTTTCGTTGCCCCAACGGGCAGCACCTGCGTCGTCTGGAGCCAGAACCGAACGATCGGTGAACCCGAGAGACTCCGGCGTTCCTTCAACGAACCACGTCGACCCGCTGCCTGCCAACCGTGGCACAAGTCCGGTGAGTTCGACGATCCGGTCCCGCCACCGGCCGAGCCGCGGCTCGATGGCCAGAGCGGCCGCTTCGAGATGGTTTACCGGTTCGCCCGAATCTCCGGCCGGCGCCCCGCTTCCACCGGACAACTTGTCCCACGACCGGTAGACGGCCGGCGTTGACATGCCGAAGGGCAGAATGAACAACGTCAACGCCCTGGCTTCGGGCCGTGGAGTGACCGGCCGGAGAACTTCTCCGATTCCACCGACGCGGGCCTGACGACCGGTCAGACAGAACGGAACGTCTGCCCCCAAGGCGGCTGCCTCGTCGAGATTGGAGATCCCGGCCCACCGCAGGATGGCTGCGGCATCCGACGATCCACCACCCAGTCCGGCGCCGGGCGGGACCTGTTTGACCACGTGCACGTGGGCCGAACGACCAGTGATCCGAAGTGCCCTGGTGACCAGATTGTCGTCGTTGGCCACTTCGTATCGACTGTCCGTTCCAGTGGCCGACCCACTTTCCCTCGCCCCGTGGACGAGGTCGGCCCACTCCAGTGAGACCGAAGATGGGGTTCCATCCTCCCGCGGTGAGAGTTCCAGGACGTCGCCCAGATCCAGCGAAGCCATCTCGGCGTCCAGCAGGTGGTATCCGTCATCCCGGACGCCAACCACCCGGAGGGAAAGGGTGAGTTTCGCCGGCGCAACCAGCCGAACCGGTTCATCCGACCTGGCCGAGGATGACGTGGTCACCTTGCGCCTCCAGATGGCTCGGGGCTTTCGGTGTGGGGAGCGTTGGCGAGTTGAACCCATTCGTCCAGATCCAACTCTTCCGCCCGGGAGGTCGGAAGTACGCCGGCCCGGGGGAACGCATCCGGATCGACCACTCCCTCGAGGGATCGGCGCAGCATCTTGCGACGTTGGGAAAAGCCCGCCCGGACCACCGCAAACAGCCGGTCGTAGCCGGGGTCGCCGGGTCCGGGCCGGGGAACTGCTCCCGGATGCCGGACAAGACGAACCAGCACCGACTCGACATTGGGCCGGGGTACAAACACCTGCGCCGAGACCCGCCCCACCACCGACGCCGTGGCCCAATAGGCCACCTTTACCGACACCGCACCGTAAGAGGAATCTCCGACCCGGGCGGCCAGCCGCTCCCCGACCTCCCGCTGGACCATGACCAGCAGGTCATCAACCATGGGGGCTTCCTCCAACACCCTGATCACCAGTGGGACCGCCACGTTGTAGGGCAGGTTGGCCACGAGCGTCCAGGGTGAACCGTCAAGGATCTCCGCCCAGTTCACCTTCAGCGCGTCGGCCTCCACCACCACGACGCCCCGGGGTTCAACCTGCTCCCTCAGCACCGGCACCACGTAGCGGTCGATCTCCACGGCCGTCACGAGACAGCCGGCATCAGCGAGCGCCAACGTCAACGAGCCCAGCCCCGCCCCGATCTCCACCACCCGGTCGCCTGCTGCCACCTCGGCCAGTCGGACGATTCGCCGGACCGTATTTCCGTCCGCCACGAAGTTCTGACCGAGGGCGCGGCTCGGGTGCAGTCCGTTGGCATCAAGGAGCGCCTGGATCTCGGAACGTCCGTAGGTCACGTCGCCTGACTCACGACCACCGGTGAACCATCCAGAGGGCCTCGGTAACCACTCAAATCCGGAACGCAGCCCGGGTATTTGCCGTCGCGGCCCGGGCGACATCTTCGGGGTCGAGTTGCTTGGCCGCGGCCACCGCCTGCCCCACGAGGGGAACTCTGGCCGGTTCGTTCGGCGTCCCCCGGAACGGAACCGGAGTCAGGAAGGGCGCATCGGTCTCGACCAACAAACGGTCGAGAGGGCAAAGGGCTGCCGCCTCGCGGATGTCGTCGGCATTCTTGAACGTGATGACCCCGCTGAACGAAAGCACCGCGCCCAGATCCAGGCACCGGCGAGCTTCTCTCGGTCCTCCGGTGAAGCAGTGGATGATCGTCCGTTCCGGCATTCCTTCACCCTCCAGAACATCGAACGTGTCATCCCAGGCGGCCCGGGTATGGATGACAAGGGCCAGGTCAAGTTCCTTGGCCAGCGAGATCTGTTGGGCGAAGGCCTGACGCTGGGCATCACGTGGCGAGTGTTCGTAGTGGTAATCCAGACCGCATTCGCCGATCCCGACCAGGAAGGCGTCGTGACCGGCGTCGGCCAGGACCGCTTCCAGCGAATCGACCCCGTCCGATGCGTCATGGGGATGAAGTCCGACCGTGGCCCACATCCCGACACCCGACTCCCGGGCCGGCGAACCGGCTTGATTCATGGACCGGGCCAACTCGACGGCCTGGGCGGAGGATACCGCCCCCGTTCCCACGCAGACCATCCCGATGACACCTTCGGCCGCGGCCCGGGTGACCGCTTCGGCCACCAGGTCCTGATGCCCACGGGTCCGCCGAGGGCCGGCTTCTGCGGTCTTGGGGTGGGCCGGATCGTCGGTCAGGTACTCGTCCTGAAGGTGACAGTGGGAGTCAATCCACAGTCCGTGATCCCCTGCCCCCGAACCCGGGGTTGCTGAGCGTTCGACGTCGACACCCATGGCGTCAGGCCTGCACCTTTCGTCGGGGAAACAACGGCGGTGCCTTCTCGACCGGACGTCCAGCCGGATAGCCGCCCCAGCGGGCCGAATCCGGCAACCGCTGGTCCTCGGGAAGTCCCTCCAAGCCGATCCGGCGCCAGATCTCCCGCGCCGTGCCCGGCATGGCCGGCACGATCAGTATGGCCACGATGCGCAGGACCTCGAGCGCGCTGCCCAGCACCGCATCAACCTGGGGTCCGGGATCGGCCTTCCAGGGTTCCACCGTCTCCAGCTCGGCATTGGTCTCGCGAACCAGCCGCCAGGTTGCCTCGAGTGCCTGTTGGGGCTGGCCCGCGTTCCAGGCGGCGCTGGCTTCGGCGAGCACCTCGGTCGCCACGCCGGCCAACCGGCTCGTCGTCTCGGGTGCCGGACCGATGCCGTCGCACTTGGAACCCACGACGGTCGCCACCCGGGAAAGCAGGTTCCCCAGGTTGTTGGCGAGATCGCTGTTGTAGCGGGCGACGATTCCTTCGGCGGAGAACTCTCCGTCAGTGCCCAACGGAGTATCCCTCAGCAGGTGGTACCGAATCGGGTCAACGCCATACTCGTCGATGAGGTCGGACGGGGTGATCCGGTCGACACTGGAGTTCGACATCTTTGCGCCACCCAACAACAGCCAACCGTGCACCTGGATGTGGGCGGGCGGCTCCAGACCGGCCGCCATGCACATCGCAGGCCACCACACGCAGTGGAAGCGGATGATCTCCTTGCCGATCAGGTGGTGGACCGCCGGCCACCAGTCGGCAAAACGCTGCTGCTCGGCCGGATCGTCCGATCCATACCCGATGGCCGTGAGGTAGTTGATCAGGGCGTCATACCAGACGTAGAAGACGTGCTTCGGATCCCACGGCACCTCGATACCCCAGGAGATGGAGGTTCGGGTGATGGAGATGTCGTGGAGGCCACCCTTGATGAAGCTCAACGCTTCGTTCCGCTTCGAAGCCGGCAGGACCGCTTCCGGCTGTTGCTCGTACCAGTCGATGAGGCGGTCCTGGAACGCGCTCAGACGGAAGAAGTAGTTCTCCTCGGACATCAGCTCCACCGGCTTGCCGTGGTCCGGGCAGAGTCCACCGTCGAGCAGTTCGTCTTCGGCGTAGTACCTCTCGCACCCCACGCAGTAGAACCCTTCGTAGGGAGCGGCGTAGATGAAGCCGTTGTCATGGATCTTGCCCAACATGGCCTGGACGGCCTTGCGGTGGCGTTCCTCGGTGGTCCGGATGAAGTCGTCGTTGCTGATGTCCAACGCCGCCCATGCGTCCTGAAAGCGCGGCGCCATGCCGTTGGTCCACTCCAGAGGAGTCAAACCCTGCTCTTCGGCGGCACGAGCCACCTTCAGGCCGTGTTCGTCCGTGCCGGTCAGGAACAGGACCTCGTCACCGACCAGACGGTGCCATCTCGCCAGGGCGTCGGCGTTGACGGTGGTGTAGGCATGCCCGACGTGCGGAGCATCCTTTACGTAGTAGATCGGTGTCGTGATGTAGAAACGGGCCACGACTCCAAGCGTAGTGGTGCCCGTCCGTCCCACCGGTGTCTGGGGACGACGGCGGCCCAAGGCATCCGTCGGCACTCGAGGCGTGGCCGGGCTACCGCCACCGAGCGTGTCCGGATTTCAATGCTTTTCATGGCCAATCCCAATGTTTTGGTGATGTTGGCCGAATGAAGCTCGACGGCCGGGCCGGGCCGGATCACGATGGGGATCTGGATTCTTGGGCCGAGGGCAGCACGACGCGGGACATCCCCCCATCTGGCGGTAGCCGCCACTCCACCGTCCGAAGCAAGCTTCGGCAGCGGCCGGTTCCCCTCGGTCGATCTCCGGGTTGTGCCGGAAGGCGGTCCCACGGATCACCTCAATCCGGCCCTCTTGGGTGCGCGCCATCACCGGAGGGTCCATGAGGGCACATGGCGGGTGATCCAGGGCCCCGATGGCACCCGGCCCGTCATCCACCCCCATGGACGGAGGTTTCACTCAACTCCCCCGGTGCGCGACCCGAAGGTGCGCCGGTGCCTGCTCGGCCGGGACCGGCAATGACTACCAGTTGGGGACGTGGCAGCCCAGCCGACCCGTGCGTTCGACGTAACGCTGGTGGTAGGCCTCGGCCGGCCAGAAGGTCGTCGCCCGGGAGATCTCGGTGACGATGGGACGGGAGAACCTCACCTGGTACTCCTCGAGCGAGGCCCGGGCGGCATCTTCCTGCTCCTGATTCCGCACAAAGACCGCCGAACGGTACTGGGTACCGACATCGGGCCCCTGACGGTTCGGGGTCGTCGGGTCGTGGTGCCGCCAGAACTCGGCCAGCAGCTTCTCGAACGAGACGATCGAGGGATCGAACGTCACCAGCACGGCTTCCGCATGGCCGGTACTGCCCGAACAGACCTGGCCGTAGGTCGGTCGGATCGTGGATCCGCCTTCGTAGCCCGAAACGGCATCCACCACTCCCGGGACCTTGAGGAAGAAGTCCTCCACTCCCCAGAAACATCCGGCGGCAAACGCCGCCCGGTCCAATCCTTCAGGCACCTCCTCCGGTTCGACCGGCGGCGCCTGCGTGTCATCCAACTCTGTTCTCGTACGCCCAAACATGTGGGTTCCTTTCCTGTTTCGTTCTCTTGCTCAACACTTGTCTCAACCTTCGCCCATTTCGCTCCGGTCGACAGTCAGATCAACACCACCGGGGCCTTCATTGTTCCCGCATGACACCCCTCTGCCCGGTCCCGGACTGCTCCCGCCAGACAAGGGCCAGATCGTAAACCCGGCGACGCGGGACCCCGAAGAGACCGGCGACTTCTTCGACCACGCCCCGGGTGCGTTCACCGGCGGAGAGTCGGCCGGCCAGTTCGGCCAACAACGTGGCGTCGTCAACCACCGGGCTTCCCGATCCTTCCGGCAGACCGGAGACGACCAGGACCACTTCGCCCCGCAGGGGGCGATCGCCCACCCATTGGAGCGCGCCGTCCACGTCGCCCCGCCAGACCTCTTCATGGATCTTGGTGATCTCCCGGACAACGGCCAGTTGTCGGGAACCTCCACAGACCTCCAGAAGATCGCGGAGGGTGGCGGCGACCCGGAGGGGAGATTCGAAGATCACCGTGGTCTCCTCCCGGACCGCCAGGGCGGACAGGCGCATTCGCCGTTCCTTGCCGCTTCGGGGGAGAAACCCTTCGAACAGGAACCTGTCTGTCGCCAGACCGCTCACCACGAGCGCCGCGACTCCGGCGGAAGGACCCGGTACCACCGAGATCGGTATCGAGGGATCCCGCTGGACCAGGGCCGCCACCAGTCGACCACCCGGATCGGAGATACCCGGCATGCCGGCGTCGCTGATGACCGCCACGGTGCGGCCGGCGGACAGCGCCAGGAGCACCTCTTCGGTCCGGGACTCCTCGTTGTGTTCGTGGAGTGAGCGGAGGTCGACACCGGTCAGCCCGAGATGGCTGAAGAGTTTCCGCGAGTGGCGGGTGTCTTCGCAGTAGACGACGTCGGCCCGGCCCAGAACCTCGGCCGCCCGAGGCGAAAGGTCGCCGAGGTTGCCGATCGGGGTGCCGACCAGCACCAACGTTCCTTGTGGTGCTTCTGTCACCGCACTTCCAGTCGGTCGCCGACAGCCAGGCCCCATCGCTGGAACGAACCCGACTGGGCCTCGATCACCAACCGACAGCCTTTGCGGGGCCAACTCAGACGCCAGGGTTTCATCGTCAGCACCTTACGGACGAGAAGCACTCCGTCGTCCAACTCGGCGCACAGGGCAATGTCAAGGGACATCCGGACGCCACCGGTGTGCACGGAGCGGGTCCGGGGAAGCACCATGGCTCCCGGGTACTCCTTTCGGCCGATGAGGCCGGTGGCCCGCTGCGAGAACGTGGTGGCAACCTCGGCGGTAGCCAGCACATCGTCACCCCGGACCAGCCAGGTCACCGGACGCTCCGGTTGGCTTCGGACGGCCGCACGCGACTAGGGTTTCCAAACTGTGTCGAAACGAACCAACAAACGCAAGCTCCGGGCCAAGAAGAAGGCCAACCACGGCAAGAAGCCGAACTGCGGACGCGGCTAGTCCCACGTCCCCCGATTGAAGGGGTCCGGGCGCTCAGGCCTCCGGCCACAGCTGTCCTCGCCGCCTGAGCAGGGAAACAAGGACACCGGGACGGTCCGTGATGATGCCGTCCACTCCAAGTTCGCAGAGTTCAGCCATCTCGGTTTCTTCTTCGATGGTCCAGACGTGCACGGCCAACCCGCACTCGTGGGCGACTTCGACGAACCTGGCGTCGACGAGCACCGTGTCGCCGAAGCTGACCGGGACCTGCAGTGCCACATGGCTGGTCTTTGGGGGGACCTGTCCGTCCCGAACCGCCCGGTAGAAGTCGGCCACCGCCAACGTGCCGGCCGCCGTCGGGATCTCCGGAGCCAGCGCATGGAACCGTTCGGTGGCGAGGTCCAGAAATGACGCCACGATCACGTCCTCAACCCGGTCGTACTTCCTCAACAACTCCGCCAGGGGTTCCTCGTAGGAAGGTACGGCCGGTGCCGTCTGTTTGATGTCCAGATTCAGGATCACTCCCGGGAACTCCTGGAGAACTTCCTCCAGCCGCGCCACCCGGAAGTCGCGGTCCTTGGGCGCCATGCCCCGATAGGGATAGGCGTCCGGGGCGAGGCCCGGTGATACGTCGGCCCCCGGGGCCCACCAGTAGGCGTTGTCCAACTGGCGAACGTCATCCCAGCGCATGGTGGCAATGGTCCCTTGCCCGTTGGTGGTGCGGTCAACCGTCGCATCGTGGCTGACCACGAGTTCGCCATCGGCGGTGGCGTGAACGTCGAGCTCGATGGCGGAAGCACCGGCTTCAATGGCCTGTCTGATGGCGAACAAGGTGGACGAGGGCCCTTCCCACGCCCCACCCTGATGGGCGTAGGCCATGATCCGGCGTTCCGGCCAGCCAACCGCGATGTTCCGGGACACGTTCGGCGAACTCATGGAAGAAAGGTAGCCTCTGCATCGCCATGCTCGACCACGTCTTCACACAACTCGTCGCATCCCACCGTCGATCGCTCGAACAGGCACTCCTGCAGCGTCAGGCCATCGAGGAGAGGTTCCAGACCGACGTCTTCCTCGGCGACATGAGTTTCGAGACGAGTTACAGCCTGCCGGGGGAAGCACGACCGGCCCGGATCCGCGTCGACACAAGTTTCGACTGGCCGACATGGAGCCAGACCGCCTATCGGTCGTGGTCGCTCGGCGAGGAGACCGAAGAGTTGCCGGAAGTGGTGGTGGAGATCGCCTTCCGGGTCCAGGAACTCGCGTCCGCTCCGGATCCCGGCGTCCTGCTTCAGGTGGCACCCGACGAGTTGATCCTGCTCTCCGGTCAATCCCTGGTGCGGGGACCCACGACCATCGAACTCGTGCATCTCGAAGGCGAAGCCGGTCCGATGGCAGCCATCGAACTGTCGTATGAGGGCAGTTGCCAGCTCGACGAAAGCATGCTCGAGAATCCGACCGATCTCGACCAGGCCCTCGCTCCCCTCGGTCGGGAGATCGCCTCGGTGCTGGTAAGAATCGCCGACCTGCCCTTCACCTTTCGCCCACCTCCGCCCGAAGACGTCTGAGGCAGGCCGAAGGGACCCAGGCCCCGTCAGGGCGTCAGGAGTCGAGCAGTCCGGCGTCGATGGCCAGCCGACGGAGATCGGCCTGGGGTCGGGCTCCGACGTGCGAGATGATCTCGGCGGCGCACACCCCCCCGAGTCGGGCCGCCCGTTCGGGGTCCATGCCGTGGGTGATCCCATAAAGGAACCCGGCAGCAAAGAGATCGCCGGCGCCCGTGGTGTCCACCACCCGGTCGACCGCAGCGGCCGGGACGTTGATCGTGCCGGCGGGGGTGACCACCACCGATCCCTGGGCGCCCCGGGTCAGGGCCCCAAGTACACCGGCTTCGGCCAACTGGGAGGCCGCCTCGTCGAACGTCCCCGCCTTGAACAGAAGTTTGATCTCTTCCTCGTTGGCAAACAGCAGATCGAGGTCGTTGCTCAGAAGTTCGAGGAACTCGCTCCGGTGGGCCTCGACGCAGAACGGGTCGGACAGGGTCAGGGCCACGGACGCATCGGCTGCATGGGCGCGGTCGATGGCTTCCCTCATGGCCGCCTTGGCCGCTGGTTGGTCCCACAGGTAGCCCTCGAGATAGACGATCTGGGTTGTCGACAGGTGCTCGTCGTGAAGGTCGTCAAGGGCAAACTCGGAGGCCACTCCGAGGTGGGTCGCCATGGTCCGCTCGGCATCTTCGGTGACCAGCACCAGGCAGTGTCCAGTGACCTTCTCCCCGCTGATGCCCGTCACCGGCTTTGGCTCGAACGCCACACCGATGGACCGGATGTCGTGACTGAAGGCCGTACCAAGGGCATCGTCGGCTACCCGACCAAGAAACGCGGCCTGACCACCGAGGGCAGCCACTCCGGCCATCGTGTTGGCGGCCGAACCGCCGGATGCCTCCATCGTGGCTCCAAGGGTCTCGTAGATGGCCCGGGACTGGGTCGAATCGACAAGCGCCATGGTGCCTTTGACCAGGCCCAACGACGTCAGGTGCTCATCGGTCGAAGAGGTCAGGACGTCCACGAGCGCATTGCCGATCGCCACCACGTCGAATCCGAACGTGAAGTCATCTTCGGGGGACGGACGCTGGGTCAGGAACTCGACAGGTTGGGTCTCCACGGAGACTCCTTCCGGGGTGGTCAGAGAAGGTTCAGGGTCTGAATGCACCCCGCGAAGGTAGCCTGCCTGTCATGGATCCCGTGACCACCGAAGATCATCGTCTGTCCACCACCGTGATTCCGTCGGCCTACCGACTGGAACTTGCCCCGGACCTCGCCTCGTCAACGTTCGCCGGGCAGGTCGCCATCAGCCTCGAGATCAGGGAAGCCACCTCGGAGATCACGGCCCATGCCGCCGAACTCGAGATCAAGGCCGCCCACCTCATCGGTGCCGACGGGACCACCCTCGAGCCCGAGTCGCTGACCTTTGACGATGCAGAAGAACGGTTCACCCTGCACTTCGGCTCCGAACTGCCCAGAGGAGACGCCACCCTGGAACTGGCCTTTTCCGGGATTCTGAACGACCAGCTGCGGGGCTTCTACCGTTCCACGTTCACCGACGCCGACGGTGCAGAGCGGGCCATTGCCACCACCCAGATGGAAGCCACCGATGCCCGGCGGGCCTTCCCGTGCTGGGACGAGCCCGAGCGCAAGGCCACCTTCGAGGTGAGTCTGGTCGTCGACGGCGACCTGGCCGCATTCTCCAACTCGCCCGAAATCGGTTCCGAACCGCTGGAAGACGGTCGACGGCGGGTCCGCTTTGCCCCCACCATGGTCATGTCCACCTATCTGGTGGCCTTCGTCGTCGGACCGCTGGTGGCCACCGATCCGGTCGATGTCGACGGCACTCCCCTCAGGATCATCCACCGCCCGGGTGAGGAACACCTGACGTCGTTCGCCCTGGACGTCGGAGCCCATGCGCTCCGTTTCTTCACCAACTACTTCGGGATCCCCTACCCCGCCGAAAAGCTCGACATGGCGGCCATCCCCGACTTCGCCTTCGGGGCCATGGAGAACCTCGGCCTGGTGACCTACCGGGAGACCCTGCTGCTGGTGGATCCGGACCAGGCCGCCCAGAGCGAACTGCAGCGGGTCGTCGACGTCATCTGTCACGAAATCGCCCACATGTGGTTCGGCGACCTCGTGACCATGAAGTGGTGGAACGGAATCTGGCTGAACGAGGCGTTTGCCACATTCATGGAAACCCTGGCGTGTGACGCCTACGAGCCCGAATGGGAGCGCTGGGTCAGTTTCGGCGTGGAGCGGGAAGCGGCGCTCGCCATCGACGGACTTCATGCCACCCGCCCGGTCGAGTATCCGGTTGGACGGCCCGAGGAAGCCCAGGGCATGTTCGACGTCCTGACCTACGAAAAGGGCGGAAGCGTGCTTCGCATGCTCGAGCAGTATCTCGGAGCCGAGACCTTCCGGGCCGGCATCCACGACTACCTGACGGCCCACGCCTACGGGAACACGGAGACCGCCGACCTGTGGAGCGCCCTCGAGCGGGCCAGTGGGCAGCCGGTTGGCGCCATCATGGGCACGTGGATCGACCAGGGCGGCTACCCGCTCGTTCTCGAATCACCCGACGGCGTGGCGACCCAGGAGCCGTTCTCCTACCAGGGGGCGCCGGGCGGAGCGATCGGGGCCGACTGGCAGATTCCGCTCCTCACCCGCAGCCTGGACCGTCCCGACGACCGCACGCCACAACTGCTGGGCAGCGAGGACCTGACCCTCGATACGGCCGAGACCATCATCCTCAATGCGGGCGGATCGGGTTACTACCGGGTGACCTACCGCTCGGAAACCATGGAGACCCTCTCCCGCTCGCTCGGGAAACTTTCCACGCTGGAACGGTTCAACCTGGTCTCCGACACCTGGGCCGCGGCGCTTTCCGGCCACGGAACCGTGGTTGACTTCATCCGCCTGGTCCACTCCCTCGGGGAGTTCGGGGAACGGGATCCCAGCATCTGGCGGATTGTCCTCGGAGCGTTCGGCCTCTTCGACCGCATCATTCCCGAAGCCGACCGCCACACGCTCGCCGAAGCGGTTCGCCGGATGGCACGACCCGTCCTCGCCGACCTCGGATGGGATCCGGCATCCGGTGAGGGCGAGCGGATCCCGGCGCTGCGGGCCGAAATCATCTCGGTTCTCGGCACGATCGGCGAGGACCGGGATGTCCGCGCCGAAGCCAGGCGTCGGTTCGACAACCGGGCCGATGCTCCGTTGAACGCCGATACCGAGGGGGCCATTCTGGCCGTCATCGGCACACAGGGCAGCCGTGGGGACTTCGAATCGGTCCTCGCCCGCTACCACGCCCCGGCCAACCCCCAGCAAGAGCTCCGCTATCTGACGGCGCTGGCCGGTTTCGACAACCCGGATCTGGCCGGCGAGGCCTTCAGGTTGGCCGCCACCGAGGTTCGGACCCAAAACGCCCCCTTCCTGATCATGGCCCTGCTGGCCAACCGCAGCCATGGCCCGGAAGCCTGGAACCGACTGACCGTCTCTTGGTCCGACCTCCAGGCGAAACTTCCGTCCAACATCTTCCCCCGGATGCTTGACGCCGTTCGCACCCTTTGTGGCACGCCCGGATTGGCCGATGAGGTCATTGCGTTCCTGGAAGCCCATCCGCTTCCCGCCGGAGGCCGCACCGTGGAACAGGCCATGGAACGTCTGCGGGGAAACGTCGCCTTCGGCCAGCGGGAGCGGGAACGCCTCGCCGGCACCTTGATGGCGACCTGGCCCCCGGGGTCCTGAGGCGTTGCCACTCGGGCTGATCCTCGGGGTCTTTGCGGCCATGATCCTGGCCGAACTCCCCGACAAGACGATGATCGCCACGCTGCTGCTTGGCAGCAAGTACCGGCCGGTCGATGTCTGGCTCGGGGCCACGGCCGCCTTCATCATTCATGTCGCCCTCGCCGTGGCCGTAGGCCAGGCCATCCACCTGCTCCCCCACCGCTGGGTCGAAGCCATCACGGCGCTGCTCTTTGCCGGTGGTGCCATCTATCTCCTGGTGGTGGACGAGGACGAGGAAGTGGAAGTCGGCGAGGAGGAGGTGGCCGAGGCGCCCCGGGGTCTTCGGCCTTTCGCCACCACATTCGTCGTGATCTTTGTCGGGGAGTTCGGTGACCTCACCCAACTGCTGACCGCCAACCTGGCCGCCAAGTACCACGATCCCTGGGCGGTCTTCGTCGGAGCGGTGGCCGGATTGACGACAGTTGCCGCGCTGGCCGCGTTCGGCGGCCGGTTCCTCGTGCGCTACCTGCCCCTCAAGGTCATCAGGAAGGTGAGCGGAGTGCTCCTCGGAGCGTTCGCCCTCGTCTCGATCTACCAGGCGTTTCTCTGATCGGAACAGCTCAAACCCTTCATTCGTGCACCAGGGACTCGTCGACCACCGCCGAATAGGCCCGGTGGAACTCCTCCCAGGTCCGGGGTTCCGGCAGGGGAAGGCGGGCGTAGAGGTCCTCGGGCTCCCGCAGGAACCCCGGGAACAGCAGCTGGACCACCGGCGTCCTGAACTCGCTCGTGGCCGCCACCGTCAGTCCGATGCCGTACGCGAAGTTGCCGGTGGCCCACGATCGCGCCCGTTCGCGGATCCATCCCCCCCGGATCCTGCTCGTCACCATCGAATCGATCGGTCGCAGGCAGAGCACCACCGTCTCGATGGGAGCACCGCTCATCAGCCACACCTGCAAGGTCCACGAGAAGCGGGGATCCTTGATCACCGAGGTCTGCTCGGCGAGCGCCTTCAACTCGGGGCCGAAGGTTTGGGCGACCGCATCGAGTTTCCCGCGATCCAGCACATCGATGCCGGGCCGCCGGTAGCGCAACTGGTCGATGACCTCGTTGAACGGCGTGCGGACCTTGAGGGGCAGCCGCTTGACCAGCCGGTCCATCCAGCGCAGGTGGTTCGGGCCTTTGCCGGGGGCGGGCACCACACCCAAGGCGGCGGACACCGCCTCGTTGAGATCGGTGAACTTCTTGTCTTCCAGGCCGGCATTGACCGATTCCCTCCATGCACCACCAGGGTCAAATCCCAACTCCCGGTAGAGGGAGGCCAGAAACGAAGTGCCCGACCGACCCGGTCCGGTGATCACGATCACGTCAGTCATCCTCTCGGCCCACGGGCACCCCCCGCGTGACCCCAACATTCATACACGCCACGGCGACACTTTGGCCACGATTGGAACCCGCATCCACCTCCTCGCCGAGGGGACCGACCGGCCCGTAGGCCAGTCGGGACGACCGGTGTGGTCCAGGCGGCCATTGCCAGAATGACCAGGGGAGGCCTACCATTCGATGGTGCACCCGGTCGACGATTTGGCCCGGCATGGCCTCGCCCGGCCAGCCGGGCGGTGGCATCATTCGCCCGGCGCCGACCGGTGTTCCATGACCTCCAGGCAGGAACGAGGCATCCCTTCGTGACCGAAGCATCGGACCACAAGGGTCGCATCCCGCGGGTCCTCCTCGTCGAGGCCACCGAGACGTGCAATGGAGGAGCCCAGATGATGCTGGACGAACTCCTCCACCGCATCGACCCGGGCCGCTACGAACCGGTCTTCGCCGTTCTCGGCGAGGGTCCATGGGCGGAGCGTGTCCGAGCCGAGGGCCTCGAGGTCCACGTCGTCCACCAGACCCGCTGGCGAGACCTCGGCAATGTCCGGAGTGTCGTCCGATCGCTGACTGGCATCGTCCGCACCAACCACATCGATCTGGTGCACGCCAGTGGGTCGCACAGCCTGCTGTTTGCCAGCCTCGGGGCCAAAGGGGCCAAGGTCCCGGTGGTCTGGACCGTGTTCGATCCGCTCACCGGCCTGTCGCCGAGAAAGATGCTGACGGCCCGCAGGAAAGTGGTGGCCCACCTGCTGGGCCTGCTCCATCCCGATGCGATCATCTTTGGTACCGACCGGGCCGCCGAAGGCGTTCCACGGAGAAGTTCGACGCCGACGGCGACGATCCTGCCCGGAATCGACCTGGCCCGTCACGGCCAGGGCACCGGGAGTCGGGCCCGGGCCGAACTCGGCATCGCCGAGGATGCCCCGGTCCTGTCGATGTTCGGGCGCCTGACCTTTCTCAAGTCCCAGACCGACTTTGTCCGTTCCATGGCCGATGTCGTCAGGAAGTTTCCGGCGGCACGGGGGGTGATCTGCGGCAGCGACGTCGAGTCCGGCTACGGGAAGCGTGTCCGCTCGCTGATTTCGGAACTGGGACTCGAATCGCACGTGATGTTGACCGGCTTCGTGTCGGACCGGCTGAAGGACGACATCATGGCCGCCACCGACATCGTGGTTCACCTGGCCCAACGGGAATCTTTCGGCCTCGCCGTCGTCGAGGCCCAGGCGGCGCAGAAGGTGGTGGTGGCAGCCGACGCCAGTGGACCGCGTTCGCTTGTCCAAAGTGGCGTCACCGGCGTTCTGGTGCCGGTGGGAGACGTCGACCGCCTCACGGAGACCCTGATCGACCTGCTCGGGGATGCCCCCCGACGGGAAACGATCGGACAACAGGCCCTCGAGTCGGCCCGTCGCCACCCGATCGAGACGATGGTCGACGAGATCCAGGACGTCTGGGATCACGTCCTGGCGACGTCAACCCGGCCGACCGCCGGAAACTCCTGATCGCCCACCCGGCCTCCTGCCACCATGTTTCCCTCCAACCGTTCAGCCGCAACGAAGGACCCCGACGGTCCACGTAGGATGCAGGTGGTCCAAGGCCGGTCCGATCTTCCGGTCCCGGGGCCTCATTCCGGCCAACAGAAAGCTGTTCCATGCGTCCAACCGATCAGGAAGCGTCAGCCGAAGCCGACGCCACGAGGACTGCCCGTCGTGACGATCTGGTCGTCCGGGCCCGGGCGACCACCGGGTTCATGCCGGACGACGAAGGGATGGCGCTCTACGAAGCCGCCCGGCGGGCCGGTCGGGAGCACCCGGGGGGAACCTTTCTCGAAGTCGGGGCGTGGTGCGGCAAATCGACGACCTACCTCGGAGCGGCCGCCGAAGAGACCGGAGCGGTGCTCTTCAGCCTCGACCATCACCACGGGTCCGAAGAGAACCAGGTGGGATGGGACCACCACGACGCCCACCTGGTGGACCGATCCACGGGACGCATCGACACCTTGCCCCACTGGCGCCGGGCCATGATCGAAGCGGACCTCGAGGCCTGCGTGGTCGGCATCGTCGGGGACTCTCCGACCGTCAGTTCGAGGTGGACGATCCCGCTGTCGTTCTGCTTCATCGACGGTGGCCACGGCGAGGACCCGGCGTGGGCCGACTACCGGGGCTGGACGCCCCACGTCATCGCCGGTGGCTGGCTCGCCATCCACGACGTCTTTCCCGACCCGGCCGACGGCGGACGTCCGCCGTTTGACATCTGGCAGGCCGCCCTTGGGTCCGGGAAGTTCGTCGAAGACGGCGACTGCGGCTCGCTCCGGGTTCTCCGTCGGGTCTGACGCCCCGGCGACCAGCCGCAGGGGACATGGTTGCCACCCGTACGGCGCAGGCGTCGGGGTTCAGTCGCTGCCCAGGGCTCCGGGCGTTCTGACTGCCGGCTCGACGGGAGCATCGGGCGCCGGTTCGGTCAGGTCAAGGTGGCTGGGCAGACCCTCGCCCCGGAAGAGACCGTTGGCCGGGGTCGACCGGCTCAAGGCGTCGGCGGCCAGGATCATGGCCCCCGCCGTGTAGCTCGAACGCTCGAGGGGCGGATACGTGACTTCCTCCGGAAAGACCATGCCGGTCCAGTAGGAGCCGTCATCACAACGAAGGTCCTGGACCCAGCGCATCAGGGTCGTCGCTTCTTCACTGCGACCCACCGCATCGAGCGCGAGCACGCACTCGGCCGTCTCGGCGGCGGTCACCCACTCGCCGGTCGACACGCAGCGGACGCCGCGGCCGTCCAGCACGAACGTGGACCAGGACTCGTCAAACCGGCGATCGGCCGCTTCGCCGATGACCGCCCCGGAGAGCATCGGGTAGTACCAGTCCATGGCGAACTCCACCTTGGGCGCAAAGGCCTCGGGGAGATACGCCAGGGCGTGGGCCAGCCGGCCGGCGGCCAGATCCCAG
>CAITPI010000120.1 GCA_903894295.1 uncultured Acidimicrobiaceae bacterium | reverse complement strand
CGGCGGTGCCCTGGTCATGACGGCCGTGGCCCACGCCGGCAACGTAGGGGCCAAGACGGTGGACCTGACATCACGACCCAGTCGGGAAGCGGCCAACCGGCTCTACGTCAGACTCGGTTTTTCCCTCCGGGAGACCAATGTGTACAGGTTTTCTATGGAAGGTTGATCGAGGATCAGCCTCCCCAGGGCACCCTCGAGCTGAGGCGGGTTCTACGCTGATCGGATGTTGCGCGAGTTGGGGGTTCGTATCGGCCTTGGGGTGGGAACGAGCTTCAAGAGTGTCAGTGAAGTTCGGGCGGAAGCCGACTGGGCCAATGAGGTTGGGTTCGACAGCTTCTGGGTTTCGCAAGTCTTTGGCGTCGATCCGATAGTCGCGTTGGCCTCCATCGGGGACAGTTGCCCCGCGATCAAAGAGTTCGGCACTTCGGTGGTCCCTCTGACCGGTCGGCATCCTCTGGCCCTGGCTGCTCAGGCTCGGACCGTTCAAAGTGCATTGGGTGGACGCTTCACCCTTGGGATCGGAGCATCGCATCAACTTGTTTCCGAGGGCTTCTTTGGTGAGCCATACCGATCGGCGTTTTCGCGGACGGAGGAGTTCATCGCAGCTCTGGGTCCACTCCTCAGCGGACAGGCAGTCGATCTTGAGGGCGATCACATCTTCGCGAAGGGATGGCTGGACATTGAGTGCGAGCCAGTCCCAGTGCTTCTCGCTGCGCTCGGCCCCAAGATGCTTGCCCTGGCCGCGGAGCGGACGCAGGGCACAACACTGGGCTTCTGTGGCCCGCGAACGATCCGTGAGCACATCGTGCCGGTGATTTGCGCAGCGGCTCTCGCCGCAGGGCGAGCGCAACCTCGAGTCTTGGCGTCTGTCAGCGTGAGCATCACTGATGATGTAGACGCTGCGCGCCAGCTCGCCCGCGAACAGAACGTCATGTACGACGCATTCCCGAGCTACCGCGCGTTGCTCGATCGAGAGGGTGTCGAGGGCGGAGCGGACTTGCTGGTGGCAGGCACGCCTGAGGAGGTGCGAGACCGTCTTGCGGCCTATGTCGAAGCGGGAGCGACTGATCTTCGCATCGGGATCTTCTCAGTTTCGCCTGATGACCACGTCGCAACGCGCGAGTTCTTGGCTGAAGAGCTTCGCAGCTAGCCGTCCTTGCTTGGAGCACTGCTTTCAGTCGTAGACCTCTCGTCGGTGACCGATGGTGATCACGACAACGACAAGCAGTCCGTCCTCGATCGTGTAGATGATGCGGTAGTCGCCAACCCGAACTCGCCACCCGGGTCGTCCGCGAAGTTGACGAGAGGCTGGGGGCCGAGGATCCTCAGCCAGCAGAGCGATTGCGCCTCTCAGGCGATCGCGAGCCTGAGGTTCGATCTTGCGCAGCTGACGCGCAGCGGCAGGTCGGAACTCGACCCGGTAGCCGCTCACGCCCAGCCGAGGTCTTGCTTCACCTGCTCCCAAGGGATGTTGGCACCCTCTTCGGCCATCGCGGTGTCAAAGGCAGAGATGTCTTCGATCTCCTCGAGCGCCTCCATCAACTCTCCATAACGGTCGGCACTGATCAACACGGCCGCCGGCCGTCCGTAGCGCTCGAAGACCACCGCCTCGTTCCGCGCGATATCGACCATTTCAGACAGCCGCTCGCGTCCTTCACTCATCGTCACCTTGGCCATCGATTGATTGTACATCTTGGAAACCATGTTGTACAGAACGACTCCGATTCGTTTCTACCGTCGAAAGGGAGACCAATGTGTCCAGATTTTCGTTGGAGGGCTAGACCCTCGCAAATAGGACCTTCATGGGTGGGCTCGGTTCGTGGATGCCCGAGCCAACCTGCTCCGATGGTCGGCAGGGTCGCGATGACCGTCACATCGTCGGAGGATTTCGAGCGAGGCCACGGGCACCGTAGAGGCCAGCAAGGAACGTCGACATTTCTGCGCTGGATCGGCGCCGTGATCGTGGCGTGCGCCCTCATTGCTGCCGTGGGTTGGTGGCTGTCTGACCGCGTGACAGCTTCCGGAGATCCCGGTGGGTCGATCATGAAGCAGATCGCTCCGGTTGCTTTTGCGATACCGGGATACGGCACGAGCGCGCTGCCGGTCGTGGACGAACCGACCCCTTCTCATCCGTACCTGATCATGTCGGAGCCCCGCCAGGACAGCTGCGATGGCATGGCGGGGACCCAGGGATGGACGGACGTGACTATGCAGGCAGCGTTCACCTACACCCAGAGTTCAGGATCGTTGTCTGAACAGATGGGGCGACGACTCGCTGTCCTTGGGCGGGAGACGAGCCCAGTCCCGCCCACGCCACAAGACCAGATGGCGTGGACCAAGAAGCTGCCAAGTGGCGCCAAGGCGACGATCTCGGTTCAGGAGGTGCTCGGTTCGTCATCGGCCTGGGAGCTTGTCGCTCAGGCACCGCCCGCTGGTAAGGCCGCGTCGGGATGCTGAGGACGATGCTCGGCGCCTCTCATCTCAACTTTGAGGCAGGGGATCCGTAGCGCTGTCGCGCTGCCTCGCCAGACGTCCCAAGCATCGCTCCGATGGCAGTCCAGCTCTGACCGTCATCTCGTGCGGTTTGAACCGCCGCCACGAGATCTTTCTCGACTTCTGCGCGACGCAAAAAAGCGTGCCGGACCTCTCGCAAGCTGTCGGCAGTCTGGATGTTGGTTGAGCCAGGGGCATGGTCCTGAAACCGCATGGCCAACTCGTCTGCCTGGTCGATGATGCGTTGCGTGCTTCGTGGCATGTCGTTCACCTCAGGTACTTCGCTCTCGCTTCCATGGCATGGACAACAACTGGTCCTTCGCTTCCTACGACGACACCGATCTCCAAGAGCCGTCCAACGCGATCTGGACCGACGAGCATCACGAGCCCGTCGTCCAAGCCTTCGATGCGGATCGGGTTGTCGAAAGAGACGAATGTCGAGGTCCGAGATTCCGTGCCTCCTCGCACTGTCTGTGATCGGTGGTTCGCTCGCCACGCACGCAAGCTAACTTGTTGCTGTGACACCGCCAAGTTAGCTTGCTGCCGCTGATCAGGGCAACATCCTCGAGAGAGCGCCGGACGTGCTCCTTCGCCGACTGGCGGTTTCTACCGTAAAAAGAGATACCAACGTCTATCGGTGCTCTTCGTCGATGCGCCGAGACCAGTAACCCGCCAAAATATGGCGCAGAGGCCCAGGTTTACCGATCCCTTCAGTTGGCTCACGGAGCGATTCCTCCAGCAATCGGTTGAGTCTTTTCAGTGTTGCCCGGTCCCTCGCCACCCAGGACTGGTAATCGTCCCAACCGTGGGGAGTGAACACCAGTCTCACGGTTCAAGTCTCACGGTTCAAGTGAGTGTTGCGATCGCTCCCCAGTTTGCGCTTGGTGGAGGCTTTCGATGAGCCGAGTGGCATTGGCCGGCAAGCGCAATAGCCACGCCGTCTCCGTCAGCCGTTACGCTCGGGTCATGCGGGACGAGCCGGCGGGCGACGCCAACTACGACGAAACTCCGGTTGACTACGCCGCCATTCGCCGGCCCGAACCCCGGTTTGCCGAGGCCATCCGCCGGGCACTGGGTGACGCCCGTTCGGTCATCAACGTCGGAGCGGGCGCCGGTTCCTACGAACCCACCGACCGCGTCGTCACCCCGGTCGAACCTTCCGCCGCCATGCGGGCCCAACGCCCGGCCCACCTCGCGCCGGCCGTCGATGCGGTGGCAGAGAACCTCCCCTTTGACGACCAGACCTTCGATGCGGCCATGGCCACCGTCACCGTCCACCAATGGAAGGACCTCGACCGGGGCCTCGGCGAAGTGCGGCGGGTCACCCGGGGACCGGTGGTGATCATGACCTTTGATCCCCTGTCGCTCCGGGAGTTCTGGCTGACGACCTACGCCCCGGAGATGATGTCGCACGAACACGGCCGTATGCCGTCGATCCTCCGGATCGCCGACCAACTCGGTGGTGACGTCCACATCGGGCAACTGCCCATCCCCTCCACCTGCCGGGATGGCTTCGTCGAGGCCTTCTTCTCCCGGCCGGAGGCCCTGCTCGATTCCCGGGTCCGTCAGGCCCAGTCAGCGTGGAGCCTTGTCTCCGAAGCCGAGCAACTGGCATCGGTTGGCCGGTTGCAGGCCGCCCTCGGAGACGGCAGTTGGGACGAAGCTTTTGGTCACTGGCGCACCGCTCCCGAGTATCCGGGCTCCCTCCGCCTGATCGTCTCACACCCGAACTGACCCGACGTCGGCCCGGCCACCACGTGGGCGACACGGGCCGACCGCTCCAGTTCAGCGACCGGTCGCCCGAGGCAGACCAAGAGCGGCCAACGATTCGGGAAGCCGACCCGGAGCGGCCCGCCACCAGGTCCATCGGCCCCGCTTTTCTCCCACGATCAGTCCGGCTTCGGCCAGTTTGGACGTGTGGTGGGAGATGGTGGGCTGGCTCTTGCCAACCGGACCTTCCAGGTGACAGGAGCAGATCTCACCTCCGGCCAGGATCAGGGAGTAGATGCGAAGGCGGACCGGATCGCCCAGGGCGGCGAATGTCGCCGCCAGGGAGTCGGCTCGCTCCGGCGGCAGTCCCCCCGTTGGGCCGGGATGGCAACCGTCATCAGGGTCTTCCGGCATGGTGTCATTGTATTGACAACCATCGATCCAACGGGCCATGCTTCACATTGACCAATATCGATGTCACTGAAAGTCCCATGTTCCCACCTGCACCGACCCTCGACGTACCGGATCACATCACGACCTCGCTGTTCCTTCCGAAAGGATCCGGCGCGGCCCCGGGGCGGTACTTCGGCGGCCGGCCTGACTGGCTCCGCACCGTCAACCTCCGAGTGGACGATGCCGAACCCGACACGGTAAGCATCCACCCGGCCGCTCCCGGGCGGGCCACGGGAGCAAACCGCCGTCGGCCGGGGACCTCGTCACGGTGACCCGGGCCGCCCTTCCGAGACGTTTGCTGGCGGAGTACCTGGGCAGTGCCTTTCTGGCGGCCGTCGTTGTCGGATCCGGCATTGCGGCCCAGGAGCTCTCTCCGGGGAACACCGGTCTGGAACTGCTCGAGAACGCCGTGGTCACCGGAGCCGGGCTGTTTGCCCTGATCCTGATGTTTGCCTCCGTGTCCGGAGCCCACTTCAATCCGGTGGTCTCGCTGGTCGATGCGTTCTTCGGAGGGATTTCCTGGCGCGACGTCGCCGGCTACATCCCGGCCCAGATCGCCGGCTGTGTCACCGGAGCCATCGCCGCCAACATCATGTTCTCGCTCCCCGTCGTCTCGTTGTCCACCCACCACCGGGCTAGCGGACCCCACCTGCTGTCCGAACTCATTGCCACCGTGGGCCTGCTGTTGGTGATCTTCTCGCTGGCCCGGACCGAACGGTCGTCGGTGGCTCCAGGTGCCGTGGCGGCGTACATCACCGCCGCCTACTTCTTCTGCTCGTCGACCAGTTTTGCCAATCCGGCCATCACGATCGGCCGAATGCTCTCCAACTCCTTCGCCGGCATCGCACCGGCATCGGCCCCCGGCTTCATCCTCGCCCAGTTGATCGGAGCCGCCGTGGCGGTGGTGGTGATCCGGGGACTGTTTCCCGGTCTTGATGCCAGCGAGGCCGAACACCTGTTCACTCCGGCCAGCGAAGGCGGGGAAGGGCAGGCATGACGTTGTCCGAGGCACAACCCACAGTGCTGTTCCTGTGCGTCCACAACGCCGGCCGGTCCCAGATGGCGGCCGCCTTCATGGAACGCGCCGGGCGAGGGCAAATCACGGTGCACTCGGCCGGCTCGGCTCCGGGCGAGAACCTCAACCCGGCCGTGGTGGAAGCCCTTCGGGAAGTCGGGATCGACATCTCGTCCAACACTCCGAAGAAGATCACCAACGAGATGGCCGAGGCGGCGGACGTCATCGTCACCATGGGCTGCGGTGACGCCTGTCCCTTCTACCCCGGAAAGCGCTATCTCGACTGGAGCCTGGACGATCCGGCCGGGCGACCCCTGGAAGAAGTCCGGACCATCCGCGACCAGATCGCCCGGCGGGTCGACGAACTGGCCACCGAACTTCTCTCCCCTCACCAGGGAAGGCGCCCTCACGCCGACCCTCCGCCGGACGGGCCCCGGGACGATGACGACCCCGACGGTTCACTGGACCGGTGACAAGGGACCCCGTCGACTCCAAGGTATTCGGGGTGGCATCCCGGCGGTGACGTGACGGATCCCCGGGAGCCGGAACGCCCGAAACCACCAACAGCCACGGCAATCCCGGTGTGGTGCCGGCCCTCCCCGGATCACCCGATTCAGGTCTCGTCTTCGACGGTGACAGGGCCAACCTGACCGATCCGGACGGGCGCATCCGGATCGCCTGCCTTTCGGCGACCCCGTCTCTGGTCGCCTCGTGTCCGACTTCCGACGATGACACGCCCCAGGGGGTTCCAACCTGGAACGGGAGGTTCCCGGATGCCGACAAGCCTCCTCTAAGGTGAGCCCATGGCTGTACTGCCTGCCGGCTTCAAAGCGCTGTTGCGGGGACCACTCGGCTGGTTTTACACCACCACCATGGTCCAGTCGGTGGGCTTCGGACTCTCGTTGGTCCTGTTCCTCATCTACGTCCATGACGTCCGCCACTTCTCGGTGCTGTTCGCCACCAGCCTGCTGGCGGCCAACGCCGTGGTCGGCCTGGCGGCTTCGCCGGTGATCGGCACCCTGACCGACCGGTTCGGCCCCGTCCACGTCTTCACGTCCCTTGTCCTGCTGGAAGTCGTGGCCCTGGTCAACTGGGCGTTCGCCGACAATGCCATCTGGTTGGTCGCCACCTCGGTCCTGATGGCCCTGTCGGCCGGGGCCATCTTCGGTCCGGGGTCGGCCCTGCTCGCCCGCCTCGCCCCCGAAGAGCTCCACCAACAGAGCTTTGGCACCAACTTCATGATCCTGAACGCCGGAATCGGTCTGGGTGGACTCATCTCGGCCGCCGTCGTGAACATCAACCGGCCCGAAACATTCACCTGGCTCTACCTCGGAACCGCCTTCTTCTGCTTCCTCGGGATCTTTCCAATGCTCCACATCCGTTCCCACGGCGGCCCCGTGGACCGGGAACATCTCAGTGAATCCGAGTCCCGGGAAGGCTGGCGGGTCGTCCTGGCCGACCACCGGATGGTCTACCTGGTGGTGGCCGCCGTTGTCCTGCTGACCAGCGGCTACGGTTCGCTCGACGCCGGGTTCTCCCTCTTTGTGGTCGACCAGTACCACCTGCCGGTCCGGGTGGTCTCGATCGCCCTGACGTTCAACACCGCCACCATCGTCCTCGCCCAACTCTTCGTGCTTCGCCAACTCGACGGGAAGAGCCGGACCCGGATCATGGCGCTGGTCAGCCTCTTCTGGACCGTTTCCTGGATCATCATCGGAGCCGCCGTCCACACCACCCACTGGCTGGCCATCGGCCTGCTGTGCGTGGCCCAGACGATCTTCGCCATCGGCGAGACCTTGTGGTCACCGATGGGACCGTCGCTCGTGAACCAGATCGCACCCGAACACCTCCGGGGTCGCTACAACGCCGCCTTCGGTCTCACCTGGAGCCTCTCCAGTGTGCTGGCGCCATTGCTGGCCGGTCTGTTTCTCGGGCGTTCCCTGGCCCTGTGGTGGCCTTATGTCATCGCCGGCGGGGCGCTGATCGGCGGATTCCTGATGCTCGGGCTTCGGCGACGGCTCACCGCCGAAGAAGACGGCCGGGTCGTCCCGGCCTCCCCTGCCCCGGCAGCCGAGGCCATCTGAACTCGACAACCCGAATCCACCGGCCGGTCCCCGGACCGGCGCTCGGGACGGAACGATCACCATGACTCCAGTGATCATCACCGTGTTCCGCAGTCGCCTCCGCCCGGAGACCCGCAAAGACTACGACGAGCTGTCCGACGGCATCACCGCTCTGGCCCGATCCATGCCCGGCCTGGTCGACGTCAAGACCTTCGCGGCGCCCGACGGGGAACGGGTGACGATCGTCACCTTTGCCGACGCGACCAGCCACGACGCCTGGCGGAACCACCCGGATCACCAGGCGGCCCAGGCGGCCCAGGCACGGGGCGTCGCCGACTTCTACGAGGAGTACTCGATCCAGGTGGGCGCGGTCACCTCCTCCCGGACCTGGCACCGCCGGGAAAATCCTCCAGCCGCCAGGTCGCACCTCCAGTGAGGCCGGTCCCGGCCGGTCGACATGGCCAGCCGACGGCCTGCCTCCGGCCGACAGCCGGGCCATCCCCCATGGTGGCCCTCGGCGCTGGCAACATCTGTCTGGTCCGAAACCGGTCGAGGCACCGGTCCGGCCACCGCAGCGGGCAGGACCAGACAGGGACGGAGGTGACCCGGAGGACATCTCTTGGCCACCACTCCCGGACAAGGACACCTGGAGTGAACGAACTCGACCGGTTGCTGGCCAATCTCGATCCTGACATCGTGCCCGGCGAGTTTGTGTTCACCCATGGGGAGCCCGGTGGGCCCAGACCCGACGACCGTGACGTTCGGGCCATGGTCCAGGAGGAGGAAGGGCCGACCTGGGTCATCGAGCGGTCAGTGGCCGATGCGCTGGGTCTTGGGTATGACTACGTGGCGGCCTGGGTCACCTTGCGGGTCCACTCGGAGTTGGCTGCCGTTGGCCTCACAGCCACCATCAGCGCCCGGTTGGCCGAAGCCTCGCTCAGCTGCAACGTGATCGCCGGCCGGTTCCACGATCACCTCTTTGTCCCCTTTGACCGGCAGGCCGAGGTCCTGGAACTGCTGGACGAACTGGCCCGACAGAACCGCTAGTCCGCCGGAGGGGCCGGTAGAATCAGGCGGTCGAGGGAACCTCGG
Organism: uncultured Acidimicrobiaceae bacterium; assembly: GCA_903894295.1. Classification (GTDB taxonomy): domain Bacteria; phylum Actinomycetota; class Acidimicrobiia; order Acidimicrobiales; family RAAP-2; genus Bog-756. The sequence continues at coordinate 4,734 of CAITPI010000120.1, read as the reverse complement.
CAACCGGTTCTCCCCGGGGCGAAGTCCGACCTTCGGGAGCATCGGTCGGTAGATCGCAAGGAGTCACCATGCTGGTCATCTTCGACATCCTCTCCGTCGTGCTTGCCGTGATCTGTCTGGGATCGGCCTTCATGGACTTCAAGGGTCACCCCCAGGTGCTCGAGGTCATGGAGCGCCTCGGCTACAAGCCCGGATTCCAACGGACCCTCGGACTGATCAAGATCCTCGCCGCCGTCGGCCTGCTCATTGGTCTCGGCGTCCACTACCTCGGTGATGTGGCCCTCGTTGGACTCGTCGTCTACTTCTTCCTGGCGGTCCGGGCCCACCGCAAAGTGGAGGACAGCCGTCAGGACACCCTGCCGGCCACCCTGTTGTTGGCCCTCAGTGGCCTGACTCTCGTGGTCGGCCTGCTCTCCTGACGCCAACGGCCCCTCCGGCCACCTAGAGCGGTCCGGTCAGGACGACGGCGGAGCGACCTTCACAAGGTCCACGATGAAGACCAGGGTGTCGTTCTCGGCGATACCCGACCCTGGAGGGGCACTGGTGCCATAGGCCAGGCCCGGCGGAATGATCAGTTCCCGGCGGCCTCCGACCTTCATGCCGGCCACGCCGATGTCCCAACCCCGGATGACCTGGCCCGCGCCGAGCGGGAAGACGAAGGGTTGTCCCCGGTCCCACGATGCATCGAACTTGGCCTTCGATGAGTAGGCATATCCGATGTACTGCACCGTCACGGTGTCACCAGGCTTGGCCTCGGCCCCGGTGCCGGTGATCAGGTCGGCCACTTCGAGGGTGGCCGGAGGATTCCCGGAGGGAACGATGACCTTCGGCTCCTGGCCGGACGTGCCGGCCGGCGAGCGGTCAGCCACCGGAATGGTCCCGATGGAGGTCGGCTGGGTGCTCACGGTTCCCGACGATGACGCCACGGTCGTGGTGACGCCACTCGACCCGCTGGCCGAACTGTTCCCCGCCGCCGAGGATGACGAACCGCAGGCGGCCAGCAATCCGGCCGCCGCCGACACGGTGGCAACGGCCACCAGCTTCGAACTGAACCGACGTGCTTTCATACCTGCTCCTTCTGGCCAGAGGTTCCCCTGCGGTCCTTCACGCTACCGTCCCCCCTCCGGCCGAACGTGTCACCGGCCGACAACGCGTCGGCTCCGGCCCGGTTGTCGGACGACAAGCGAAGCCTGATCAACCACCGGGCAGGCCCCTGTTGTCAATCGTCACCTCCGGCCGGGATCCCTCAGGTTGGCCCGTGGGCCGCCCGCCAGGCGGACTCGGCCTCGTCGGCGACCGAGCGCAACGGCCGTCCGGTCCGACGGGCCACCGCGGCCACGTCGTCATGTTCGGCCTTGATCCGGCCGGCGCCGACCTTGATGGCAATCGGGAAACCGTCGACCTCCACCGAATCGAACCTCCGGGCCAGTGGCCACCGCTCGCCCGGAACGGCACGCACGCCGAGCGTTCCGGTCGTGGTCCGGATCACCTCACGCAGCCGGGCGGCTTGCGCCACATCGGACAGCACATGGAGCACGTGTCCCGGTCGTCCCTTCTTCATCAGGACCGGCACCAGCCAGGCGTCGTGCGCACCCGCTTCGAGCAGCACGGTCACCGCATGGGCCAACTGCTCACCGGTGACGTCGTCGAGATTGGCCTGGAGTTCGATGACCGGCTGGCCGGCCTCTCCCGGTTCCGGTGACGCTCCCAACGGGGACTGGCCCCGGACGATCCGGCCCTCGTTCGCTCCGGTGGCGACACCCAGCACCACCTGCGTGCAGTTCGGCAGTTCGTCGAGCTCCCGGCCACCGGCCCCAAAGCCATGGCCGAGTACCCGCATGGCGGGCATCGGGCCAAACCCGGAAGCCATGGCGGCCAGCAAGGCGGCGCCGGTGGGCGTTGTCAGTTCCCGGTCGATGTCCCGGCCCCAGGTCGGGATGTCCTCCAACAGGCCGACCACGGCCGGCGCCGGATTGGGCAGCATTCCATGGGCCGAGGTCACCAGTCCCAGGCCGGTGGCGACCGGAGACGAGAAGATCTCGTCCACCTCCAACAGTTCGAGGGCGGCTGCCGTGCCCACCACATCGATGATGGCGTCATGCCCCCCAACCTCGTGGAAGTGGACGTCGTCTGCCGCCTGGGCGTGCATGGCCGCTTCCACGTGGGCCAGCCGGGCAAACACCGCCAGAGCACGGTCTTCCACCCGGGCCGGGAGTCCGGCCGAAGAGATCAGTTCCGCAATGTCCCGCCAGGTCCTCTGGCTGGCGTCGTCGGTCACCACCACATGCACCTTGGTGGCGGCGATTCCCCCTCGCAGCACCGCTTCGGTCTCGAGCCGCCAGCCGTCGAGATCCAGGCGTTCCAGCATCGCCACCACCTCGGTGAGCGGGGCGCCGGCCGCCAGCAGGCTGCCGAGCGCCATATCACCGGCGATCCCGGAGAAACAGTGGAACCAGGCGATCCTCCGACCGGGAATGGTCCCGGTCACGGCAGCATCCGGGCGATGGCACAGGCGGCCCCGAAGCCGTTGTCGATCCCGACCACGGTGATTCCCGCCGCACAGGACGCGTGCATGGCCAGCAACGCCGTGACCCCTTCCAGGGCGGCACCGTATCCGGTACTCGTCGGCACGGCCACCACCGGTGCGCCGGTGATCCCACCCACGAGCGAGGCAAGCGCCCCTTCCATACCGGCCACGACGACCACGGCGTCGGCGGCCACCACGTCGTCGGCCGACGCCAGCAGGCGGTGCACCCCGGCCACCCCGCAGTCGACCAGCAGGTCGCAAGCCAGTCCGAGGGCGGTCAAGGTGGCCCGGCACTCGTTGGCCACCGGCCGGTCGGTGGTCCCGGCCGTGACCACCAGCGCACGGGACGGGCGCAGCCGGGTCGGGCGCCAGGCCACGACCGACAGTTCACCCCGGATCTGGTCGGCTCCGGTGGCCCGGCCGGTCGGTGTGACCACGCCGTCAGGATGGGCGGCGAGACAGGCGGCCACCTGGTCGACATCGGCCCGGGTCAGGATGACCGGGGCGCCGGCGTCACCTTCCAACGGGCCGTCGAGCATCTCGGTGACGATGGCCCGACACTGTTCAGGGGTCTTGCCCTGTCCGTAGATGGCCTCGGGGAGTCCCTGACGGAGCGAACGGTGGTGATCCACCTTGGCGAAGCCGAGATCGGCGAACGGCAGGCGGCGCAACCGGAGAACGGCCTGATCGGCGGTCACCACGCCGGTTTGCACATCTTCGAGTAGTTGCCGGAGCGACACGTTGTCCATGATGCCCACCATCCTGCCCTGCCGAACGCGACAGCGCACTTCCGGCGCCCGTCCATCCCCGGTCCGTCACAGGATCAGCCAGGGGGATGGTTGTTCACTATCCTGAGAAGCCATGACCCAAGGAAGAACTGTCGCAGTGGGTGCCGCACTGGAAAGGATCGGCTTCCTTGGACCCGAGGGCACCTTCACCGAAGAGGCCCTCCTCGGCCAGGCCGATCTGGCCCGGGCCGAACCCGTTGCCTTCGCCACTCTCGTGGAAGTCCTCGAGGCCGTGCGCCTCGGTGAGGTCGATGCCGGATTTGTCCCGCTCGAAAACGCCATCGAAGGCACCGTCCGGGACATCCTCGACAGTCTGATCTTCGACTTCGACCTGCGCATCCAGCGCGAAGTGGTTCTCGACATCCACCTCCATCTGATGGCACGCCCGGGAACCACCCTGGAGGAGGTCACCCGGGTGGCCTCCATCCCGGTGGCCAGTGCCCAGTGTCGGACATTTCTTCAGGAATCACTCCCGAACGCCACCATGTTGGCGACGGCTTCGACCGCCGAAGCGGCCCGGTTGCTGGGGGCCGGCGACCCGATCCTGGTGGCCCAGCCCACCGCCGCCATCGCGCCCCGACTGGCCGCCGAGCTCTACGGACTCGACATTCTGGCCGAGGCCGTCGAGGATCACCCGGACAACCAGACGCGCTTTGTCGTGGTGACCAACCGGGGCATCCCCGCCCCCACCGGGCACGACCGGACCTCGATCGCCTGTTTCCAACGCACCGACCGGCCGGGAAGTCTCTATGAGATCCTCGGCCAGTTCGCGGCCCGGAACATCAACCTCTCCAAACTCGAGTCCCGGCCGACCAAGAAGGCGCTGGGCGACTACTGCTTCATCATCGATTTCGACGGACACATCGCCAACCCGGTGGTGGCCGACTGCCTCCGGGACCTCCGGGCCAACTTGGCCGGCATGAAGTTCCTCGGCTCCTACCCGGCCGCCGGCGAAGCCGGCGAGGCCATTCGCCAGAAGGTCGACAACGCCCAGCGGGAAGCGGCCGACTGGGTGTCCGGCCTGCTCGAAGAGTTGGACGGCGACTGACGGCCACCGGTTGACCCCGGGGCGGTATACCCTTTTCCACGCTCGGAGGGATGGCAGAGCGGACGAATGCACGGCTCTTGAAAAGCCGCGAGGTGCAAGCCTCCGGGGGTTCGAATCCCCCTCCCTCCGCCAAGATGAGTACGCATCAAGAAGGAGCCTGATGACTGCCGGAGCCGACAACGACCGCACCACGGATCGTCACGGCACCACGTCACCGAAACTGCTGCCGGGCGGCCAGGATCTCTCGACCTGGGTCACCCTCTTCTACGACCTCGTGTTCGTGGCCGCCATCCTCATCTTCACGAAGGCCGTTGAGCACGTCCACCCCCAGACGGGCGTCCTTTGGATCGTTGGTGTGTTTGCGGCCACCT
>CAITPI010000119.1 GCA_903894295.1 uncultured Acidimicrobiaceae bacterium | reverse complement strand
TGGAAACGTGACACCGGTTACCTTCGGGACCCCATCCTCCTGTCGTCGCCCGACGACCGCTTTGGTTGTGACGTCCGGGCGATGAGCGACGGGCCGGGCGTGCACCACGACTTCATCCGGCGACTCCCGAAAGCCGAGCTGCACCTGCATCTGGAAGGCACCCTGGAGCCCGAGTTGATGATGGAGCTGGCCCACCGCAACAACGTGGAGCTTCCGTACCCGGACATCCCGTCCATCCGGGAGGCCTACGTCTTCTCCGACCTCCAGTCCTTCCTCGACATCTACTACCAGGGCTGCTCGGTCCTCCTCGGGGAGCAGGACTTCTTCGACCTGACCATGGCCTATCTGGAACGGGTCCAGCTCCAGGGTGTCTGCCATGTCGAGGTGTTCTTCGATCCCCAGGCGCACACCTCCCGGGGGGTTCCGTTCGCCGACGTCGTCACCGGGATCCACCGGGCCCTCGAAGTGGCCGGATCCAGGTGGGGTCTCACTTCCCGGTTGATTCTTTCGTTCCTCCGGCATCTGCCCGAGGCGGACGCCCTGGACGCCTGGAGCGACGCGCAGCCGTTTCTCGACTGGATCACGGCGACGGGACTCGACTCGTCCGAGAAGGGATTCCCACCTTCGGGATTCACCGAAGTGTTCGCCCGAACCCGGGCGGCCGGGCTTCGTGCCGTGGCCCACGCCGGCGAGGAGGGTCCCCCGGAGTACATCACCGAGGCGCTCGACCTGCTCGGGGTCGCCCGGGTCGACCACGGTGTCCGTTGTCTCGAAGATCCCCGTCTCGTCAGGCGGTTGGTGGCCGAGCAGGTCCCCCTGACGGTCTGTCCACTCTCGAACGTCAAACTCGGCGTGTTTCCCTCGATGGCCGGGAGCAACTTCTTCGAACTGATGAACCAGGGTCTGATGGTGACGGTCAACTCGGATGACCCCGCCTACTTCGGGGGCTATGTGGCCGAGAACTACGACGCCGTCGCCTCGGCGTTCGACCTGTCGAGGTCGGACCTCGCCCAGCTGGCCGCCAACTCGATCAAGGCATCCTTCCTGGCCGAAGAGGAGAAGGCCGTCCATCTGGCCGCCATCGCCCAGCTCGAAGAAGAGTTCGGCCCGGACTGACCGTCGCCTTTCGACCGGACCAACCCCGGACGGCGGTGGCCAGGGAGCGATGACATCTCTGTCAGAGTGGAACATGGAGCCGACGAGGCCAGGAAGGATCAAGCGGCCCTGGGCAGTGGCGGCGGCCGGCCTGACGGCGGCCCACCACGGCTTCGAACTGGCGTCCGGCATCGGTCTTGTTCTCCAGCCCGAGCTCTCCCTGGCCGGATCGTCGGCCCTGTGGGGAATCCAGATTCCGGCGTGGGTTCTCCTTGCCGCCCGGGGGAGTCGACGCCATGACGGCTTGCTGGCGGCCCTCGCCGGCTCGGCTCTCGCCGGTTCGCTGGTCCACTACTTCCTTTGGCCGTGGCGGCGCGGTCGTCTGGGTCTGCCGGTACTCACCGAGGCCGAGGGTCTCCCGACGTCGGCCCTCGGGGCGTACAACGTCATCCTCCAGGGGTGGGCTGTCGTTTCGGTCCTCTCGCTGCTGACCGAGGTGCCCAAAGGCCGGCGTCGTTGGGCGTTGGTCGGGTTTTCGGGTCTGCCGGTGCTCTACCTGTCGGCCCGCCACCACTTCACCTGGATATCGAACGAGGCGGTGGTCCGGCCGGCGTGGTGGAACCGGGCCATCTCCCGCAACACGGATCCGGCCGACGGCTGACCTTGCCCGGGCCGCACGACCGGCCCGGGGCGACGGGCGACGGGCGACGGGGAGCCCCGAGGAGCCACTGGTAGCGTTGGAAGTATGAGCAAGGCGCTGTCCCGCTGGTGTTTGCCCCTCGTCCTGGCCGTGGCCTCGGTCTCGCTCGTTGCCTGTAGTTCGTCGATCGCCACCTCGACCACCGAGGCTCCGCTACCGGCCGGCCCGGTACCTTCCAAGATCTCCCGGATGGTGTGCTCGAAGGAAGCACAGTCGCACATCAACTCCGCCCTCGGCGTGACCGCCAAGGTGTCACCGCCGACCTATGTCGACCACGTCTACTCCTGCAACTACGTCTATCCCGGCGGAACGATGGTGCTCTCGGTGCACGAGCTCGACAGCTGGAACCAGGTGAAGGCCAGTTTCGCGGCCCTCAAGGTCTCCATGGGCGTCTCCCAGAATCTCGGGAATCTTGGCCAGGACGGATTCCAGGCCAAGGACGGCACGGTGGTGGTGCGCAAGGACTACAAGATCCTGATGGTCAATCCGACGGGCCTGCCGGCCCGCTTCGGCGTGCCGCCCACCAGTTCGGCCTCGGTGGCGGTCACCGTGGCCGACCTGATTCTCGGTTGTTGGGCCGGGGACTGATCGTCATGGTGGAAGAGACCGTGGTCACCAGCACCAGGTGCAGCAACTCCCTGTGCACCTGCGATCCCTGCACCTGCTCGGAGTGCGCCTGTGGCGCTTCGTCTTTGGGTGACCTCGAACTCCGGGCAATCCAGGTGCTGTGGGCCCACCCGGGCCAGGAACTTACCGGCCGGCAGGTTGCCGACCAACTGCCCGGCTACGCCTACACCACGGTGGCGACGGTGCTGGACCGACTGGTTCACAAAGGACTCGTCAACCGCCGCAAGGTGGGTCGCCGCATCCAGTTCTCGGCGGCCGGCGAGCCGGGCGCCCACGGTGCGCTTCTGATGCGCCAGGCCCTGGCCTCGGAGGCCGATGCGGCATCGACTCTGGCCCTCTTTGTCCGTTCACTCTCGTCGGAGCAGACCGAAGCGCTGCGGGCAGTGTTGGCCGAATCCGGAGAACCTTCGGCCTGAGATCACGGTCGGCCCGAAGCGGTCGAACCTTACGGCGGCGGCCTCCCGGTCAGGATCGGCCCGCTGACCACAACGGGGAGATCCTTCCGGTCTAACCGGCGCCGACGGTGCGGGTGAAGGGCAGGCTGAACGGTCGTCCGTTGAATGTCCCGGTCACGTTGAACCGCCAGGATCCCGGGGTCAGGAGCACGATGTCCGTGAAGTGGCCCGGGCTGACAGTCACCTGGCGCAGTTGCTGTGGGGACGAACCGGACGGAGCGGCGAAGGTGACGCTGCGGGAGGCGGCGAGTTGACTGGAATCGCCGGAGATGACGATGTGGAGACGGTTCACCCCGGCCGTGCCCGGATCAAGATAGGCCTCGACGGAGCCTCCGCCCGGCAAGGACTCACTGGTGATTGACGGCAGGTTCGCCAGGAGGGACTGCCCCCGGGCGGGCGAAAGCAGCTGGCTCACCACGGTGAGGCCGGAGAAGAGAAGGACCGGGATGAGGACCGAGACGGCGACACCCCTCCGTCCGGCCAACCGCTTCGGTGGCTCCATGGCAGCGAGTCCCCGGCGACCCAGCCGGGCGAGGCGCAGGCTGTTCGCCACGACGAGGACACTGGAGAGACCCATGGCGAGGGCGGCGACCAACGGATCCAGGAAGCCCAGTGCGGCGAGTGGAAGGGATGCTGCGTTGTAGCCCATGGCCCAGCCGAAGTTCTGGATGATGATGGCGTAGGTGGCACGGGCCACGACGATGGCGGCCGGAACACCTTCGAGGTCGTTGCCGAGCAGGGCCACGTCGCTGTTGGCCAGCGCCGCCTCGGAGCCAGAGCCGATGGCGCAGCCCACGTCGGCCCCGGCGAGAGCCGGTGCATCGTTGATGCCGTCGCCGACCATCAGCACCCGCCTGCCCTCGGTGGCCAGTTGACCGAGGGCGGCCAGCTTTTCGGCCGGGCTGAGGGCAGCCTCGGCGTGCGTGATCCCGAGGGACTCGGCCGCCGACATGACGGCCGGTTGGCTGTCCCCGCTCAGGATCCCCGAGGCCAGACCCATGGAAGCCAGATGGGCGACGGCCGCCCGGGCCTCCGGGCGGAGCGGTGTGGCGATGGCAACGCCGCCACAAACGACTCCGTCCTGCTCGACCACCACGACGGTCTCGCCACGGTCGTAGTGTTCGGTCACCAGCGTTGCGGGCAGATCGGCCCGGTGGTCGTCGGTGAGCCGACTGACGGTCACCTTGTGACCGTCGATGATTCCGGAAACCCCGACGCCGGGAACCGCCTGTCCGTCGGTGGCCCGGAGAGCCGGAGCGTTGTCACCTGACGCCAACGCCTGGTCGTCCCGGGCGGCCGTGATGGCGAGGGCGATCGGATGGTCACTGGTCGCCTCGACCGCCGCGGCCAGGGCCAACACGGTGTACTCGTCATGGCCGTTGCCGGCCGCCACCATGGTGACGGTGGCGTGTCGCTCGGTGAGGGTGCCGGTCTTGTCGAAGATGACTTCGTCCACCTTGGCCAGCCGCTCCAGTGTCTCTCCGCCGCGGATGAAGATCCCAAGGGCCGATGCCCGTCCGCACCCCACCATGACCGCCACCGGGGCGGCGAGGCCCATGGCACAGGGACACGCCACGAGGAGCACGGCCAGGGCCGAGAGCACGGCTTTGCCGGCGTCGCCCTCGACCAGCCACCATCCCAGGAAGGTCAGCAGCGAGGCGACAAGGACGGCCGGGACGAAGATGCTGCTGATGCGGTCGGCCACCCTCTGGAGTGGGGCCTTCTCGCGCTGGGCGTCTTCGACCAGACGCTGCAGTCGGGACAGCACGGACTCGGCGGCGATGGCGGTGACCTTGACGACCAGTGCGCCGCTGCCGTTGCGGGTGCCGCCGGTGACGTCGTCTCCGGGGCCCCGGTCAACCGGGAGCGGCTCGCCGGTGAGCATGGATTCATCGACGGGGGACCAGCCGGCGACCACCCGACCATCGAGTGGCACGGCCTCCCCGGGGAGGACCCGCACCAGGGCGTTCACGGGAACGCTTTCGGGGGCGACCAGGACTCCTTCTCCGTCGTCGGTGCCGGCCACGACCCGGGCCAGAGGTGGCCGAAGGGCCAGCAGCGAGTGCATGGCCCGGGCGGCCCGGTTGCGGGCCCGGGCCTCGACGGCCCGACCCGAGGCGAGGATGGCGACGATGACCGGGGCCATGACGCCGTGCAGCCGGGCGGCAAATTCGCCGGATCCGGTACCGAGGTGGACGTGGCGTCCCCCGAGGGCGATGGCCTCCACCGCACTCACGGCCAGAGCGGCGAGGGTGCCAAGGGCGATCAGCGTGTCCATGCTGGTCGCCCCCCGCCGGAGCAGGCGGGCGGCGTCCCGCAGGAACGGCCAGCCACCGATGAACTCGACTGCCACGGCGAGTACCAGGACCGACCAGCCGGTCAACATGTTTTCCGGTCCCACCATGGCGATGACGAGGGCGACGAGCGACAGCGGCCAGGAGATCCCGGCCCGCAGGGCCCACCGGTCGTCATGGGATGCCGTGGATGTCGCGTCGTCCGTTCCGTGTTCCGAGGCGGTGTAGCCGGTGGCTTCGACGGCCTGACACAGTTGATCGACGTTCAAGGCGTCTGCGTCGTAGGTGACGAACGCCCGGTGGGTGGCGAGATTGACCGACGCGCTGGCTACGGCCGGGAGTTTGTTGAGGGACCGTTGGATCCGGGTGGCACAGGCGCTGCAGTGCATGCCCCCGAGATCAAGTTCCGAGGTGGCCAACAGGTCCGCCGAATCGGCGGGGGCAGTGGTTTCCGCCACCTCGCTGGTCCATGACGCCTCCATCGGGCTAACCGACGGGTGAGGCGGCGTAGCCGGCGTCCGTGACGAGTTCGGCAATCGTGGCGACATCGAGGGCAGTGGGGTCGTAGGTCACGAACGCCCGGCCGGCTTCCAGGTCGACCCGGGCGGCGTCCACACCTGGGTGTTCGGAGAGGGACTCCTCGATGAGGGCGACACACGATCCGCAGTGCATGCCTTCCACGGCAAGTTCGACGGTGGGCGCAGTGGAACCTTGAGCGGTCGTCATGGATCCAGCGTAATGCGTGGGCAACGCCGGTGTGCCGGCAGCGGTGTTGGGGACGGTGGTGACGGCAGGTCGAATGGTGACGGGACACGGTCCCCGCAACCTCTCGGATTGTCAGCGCCTACCGGGGATT
>CAITPI010000118.1 GCA_903894295.1 uncultured Acidimicrobiaceae bacterium | reverse complement strand
GCCCGGGTGATCCATCACGGCGTCGATGCCTCCAGCTTTCCCTCCGGAGACGGGAGCGGCGACGGCGAGGGTGACTACGTGCTCTTCCTTGGCCGCATGGCCGAGGACAAAGGGGCCCAGCGGGCCATCGCCGCCGCCCGGTCCGCCGGACTCAGGATCCTCATGGCGGCCAAGATGCGCGAGCCGTCGGAGATGCGGTACTTCGCAGAGTTTGTCGAACCCCTGCTCGGCGAGGATGTCGTCTATCTCGGCGAGGTGTCCCACGAGCGGAAACTGGAACTGCTGGCCGGGGCCAGGGCCCTCCTGTTCCCGATCCGGTGGAACGAACCCTTCGGCATGGTCATGATCGAGGCGATGGCCTGTGGGACCCCGGTCATTGCCTTCAAGGAAGGTGCGGCGCCCGAAGTCGTGTCCGACGGCCAAACCGGCTTCCTCGTCGATGACGTGGAAGCCATGGCGACTGCCATCGGACGCCTGGACGAGCTGTCCCGGTCTGACTGCCGGTCCGCCGTGGAGAACTACTTCTCGACCGGTCGCATGGCGGCTGAACATGTGGCGTTGTTCGAGTCCCTGTTGGCCAAGGGAGCCTGAACGGCCGGGCGGCCCTTCATTCGGCCGTTTGGTTGAACCACCGGGGCTGCGTTGGCCCGAGTCAGGACCGGCGCCGGAACACGAACCAGGCCAGTCCGCCAACCGCGGCGAACAGGATCACGAACCTGGCCAACGTCCACAGCAGACCGACGATCCAACCCAGGACCATGAACGAAATCAGGACCAGGACCCCCACGGCCACCGCGATGGCGACCAGACGCCCCGGGCCCCTTCCCTTGGTCTCCGAATCCACCGGCACGCCCCAATGGTAGCGAGAGGGCTGGGTCGCTGCAGTCGGGACGGTCGGTCGCCACGGGGCCCGGTGGTAACTTCCGGCTGTGTCCCTCCGGGTAGCCCGCCAAGCCCTCATTGACGACGTCACCCTCCAGGGTGACGAGTTCTGTCAGGCGTATACCCACCTCGCCGACGAGTGGCTGACCCAACTGGTGCAGATTGCTTCCGGCGGTGACCTCCGGGGTCTCGCCCTGCTGGCGGTCGGTGGCTACGGCCGAGGTGAGCTCTGCCCCTACAGCGATCTTGACGTCCTTCTCGTCCACAAGGGCCATGGCGACGTGGCCGGCCTGGCCGAGCGGATCTGGTATCCCATCTGGGACGAAGGCGTCGCACTGGATCACAGCGTTCGTCGACCGGCCGAGGTGGTCAAGGCGGCCGGCGAGGACCTCCGGGTCTCGCTCGGGTTGCTCGACGCCCGACTTGTCGTTGGCGACTCGCGACTCGCGGACAGTGTGATCTCCGGCGCCCGGGAACGGTGGCAACGACAGAAGCCCGAGTGGCTGGTCGACCTCGCCCGTTCGGTGGAAGAACGGCACTACTCCCACGGCGACCTTGGCTTCCTGCTCGAACCGGACCTGAAGGAGTCCCACGGTGGCCTACGGGACGTCACCGCCCTGCGGGCCCTGCTGCTGGCCGAAGAACGGCTTTATGAGTACGTCGACGTCGTGGCCATGGAGACGGCGGCGGCCACCCTGAGACGGGTGCGGGTGGAACTCCATCGACGCTCCGGCCGGGAGAGCAACCAGTTGCTGCTCCAGGAGCAGCCCCAGGTGGCTGTCTCTCTTGGCGTTGACGACGCCGCTGACCTCATGCGGTCGGTGGCCACGGCGGGCCGGACCATCGCCTGGGAAGAAGACGATGCCTGGCGGCGCTGGGCGGTCTGGGCCGAGAACCTTCGTCGGGGCCGTCGTCAGCGTCGCAAGAGTGACGGGGTCGAACACGAGGTCGAGCCGACCGGGGAGTCCGACATCGGCCTCGACGTGGTCGAACACGAGGTCGTCCTGCTCGGGAAGGCCGATGTGGCGGGGGATCCTTCACTTCCGCTCCGACTGGCGGCCGTGGCGGCCGAACGGGATCATCCCATCGGACGCGAAGCCCTCAACCTTCTCGGCCGCAAGTCGCCGGCCCCGCCTCTTCCCTGGAGTGGCGACGTGCGGGCATCGTTCATCCGACTGCTCTCGACCGGTCCTCCGGCCATTGGCGCCATCGAAGCGCTCGATCGGCGCCACATCTGGGAGCGGTACGTGCCGGAATGGCCATCGGTGCGGAACCGACCCCAGCGAAACCCCTACCACCGCTTCACCGTCGACCGACACCTGCTCGAGGCCACCGCCAACGCAGCCACCCTGGCCCACCGGACCAGCCGGCCGGACCTTTTGGTGCTCGGTGCGCTCTTCCACGACATCGGCAAGGGCTTTCCGGGTGACCACACCGAAGTGGGCGTCGAACTGGTCGAGGAGATCGGACCCCGCATGGGTCTTGAGGCTGATGACGTCGACGTCCTCGCCGCCATGGTCCGCTACCACCTGCTCCTTCCGGAAACGGCCACCCGTCGGGATCTTGATGACCCCGCCACCGCCGAGCGGGTGGCCGCCGAGGTGGAGTCCCGCACGGTGCTCGAACTCCTTCATCTACTCTGCGAAGCCGACAGTCTGGCCACCGGTCCATCGGCGTGGGGAACGTGGAAGGCAGGACTGGTGGCCGAGCTCGTTGAACGGACAACGCGACGGCTCTCGGGAGAAGAACCCGCGCCACCAACTCCCTGGGTGACCGGGGAACTCCTCGCCGCGGTTGCCCGGGTCCGCGCCAGCGGTGTCGCCATGATCGACGTGCTTCCTCCCCAGGTCACGGTGGTCGCTCCCGACCGGCCCGGGCTTCTGGCCGAAGTCACCGGTGTACTGGCCCTGCACGGACTGAATGTCCGCTCGGCCGTGGTGGCCGGGGAAGACGGCGTCGCCATCGAACTGTTTGTCACCGAGCCGGCCCGGGGCCAGTGGCCTCCGGCTGACCGGCTCGACCGCGATCTCTCTCGGGTGCAGCATGGCGATCTCGACCTCGAAGCCGAACTGGCCGAGCGGGCCCACACCTACCGCAGGGACCACCGGTTGGTGGGTCCCTTGCCGGCCACCCCAACGGTGATGTTCGACAACCACGCATCCCACACCGCCACCGTCGTCGAGGTCAGAGCGGAGGACTCCATCGGACAGCTCCACCGGATCACCCAGGCGCTCGCCGACTGCCAGCTTGATGTCTCTTCGGCCAAGGTGTCGACGTTCGCCAATGCAGTGGTCGACGCCTTTTACGTCCGAACCACGACCGGGGGCAAGCTCACCGATGCAGACGGAATCGAAACGGTCACAGCCGCCATTCTCCAACGCATTGACCAGACCGGGTAACGAAGCATCCCGATGGCCTCGATCCATTGGGAGCACGGGCAAGTGAAACATGTTGATGCAGGTCAGGTGATAGATTTGCCACGGAGAGGTGATCGTGGCGCACGCCCATAGCAAGAAGAACACGTCAGCGTCGCCTTCGGGGCGTTCATCCCGGCGGATCGTCGTGCCCATGGGTGTTCTGGCGCTCGCGGTGGTTCTGGTCGCCGTTGGCGCCACGGTAGTCAACCACCGTGGCGGAACTCCTCCGACCACCACCGAGGTCGTGGCGAAAGATGCGTCCACCCGGTTGACCCCCTTCAACGCCACCCTCACGCCGGCCGCCAACGCCACCCAGGTTCCCACCGACGCCATCATCACGGTGAACTACTCGGTGCCGGTGACAACGTCTTCCCCCGTCCCGACGATCGCTCCGACGGTGGCGGGACGGTGGCAGACCACCTCCCCCACCACCATGCAGTTCGTCCCCATGGCGCCGTGGACGCCGTTGACCACCGTCACGGTCACCGTGCCTGCCGGGACCAACGGGCCGGTCAGCACCACCGGACAACACCTGTCGGGTTCCGCCACCTCGTCCTTCCAGATCCAGGGCGGAAGTACGCTTCGCCTCCAGGAACTGTTGGCCCAACTGAACTATCTGCCGTTGACCTTTACGCCGGCCCATCCCTCGTCGGACTCCCTGGCCAACGCCCAACCGGAAGAGGGTTCGTTTGCCTGGCGCTTTACTCCGCCGTCCTATCTGGGTTCCCAGTGGACGGCCGGCTCCCCGAATGTGATCACCCGAGGAGCGGTGATGGCGTTCGAGAACGCCCATGGTCTCGTGCCCGACGGTGTCGCCGGCCCGGCCGTCTGGCAGGCTTTGCTCACCGATTCGGCTACCGGAGCTGCCACGACGAGCCCGTATGACTACGTGTACGTGTCCAAGCAACTGCCCGAAACGGCCACCGTCTACCGCAACGGCGCCGAGGTCTACTCCACGCTGGCCAATACCGGAGCAGCCGGAGTGGCAACCGATTCGGGAACGTATCCGGTGTTCGAGCACCTGCGGAGTACCACGATGAAGGGAACCAATCCCGACGGTTCCACCTACAACGACCCGGGAATTCCCTGGGTGAGTTACTTTCACGGAGGCGACGCCCTCCACGGCTACGTACGGGCCAGCTACGGCTTTCCACAAAGCCTCGGTTGCGTCGAGTTGCCACCGGCCAACGCTGCCGTGGTCTGGCCCTACACCCCGATCGGGACCCTGGTCACCGTCTCCGGTTGACGCCACCCTTCACGGGGCAGGCTTCTCAACCGTTGGCAGCCGCTGACGGGAACTCGGGGGCACGCTTCTCTTTCAGGGCGGCCACCCCTTCCTTGGCATCCTCACCCAGGAATCCCAGCATCTCGAGGGCCAGCGACTGACCCTGCAGGGCCGAAGATGCCACCATCCACTGGTTGAGCCCACGCTTGGTCCACTGCACGGCCGTCCGACTGCCGCTGGCCAGTCGTTCGGCCACGGCCAGGGCTTCATCAAGCACCTCGCCGTCGGCCACGCACCGGGTAACCAAACCGATGCGTTCGGCTTCGGCGGCCGGAACAAAGTCCGCGGTGAGGAGGTAGTACTTGGCCTTCGCCATGCCACACAACAGGGGCCACAGACCGATCGCATGATCGCCGGCGGCCACGCCAAGGCGGGTATGACCATCGGAGAACCGGGCAGATTCGGCTGCGATGGAAACGTCAGCCAGGAGCGCCACGGCGAGTCCCGCCCCAACGGCCACACCGTTGATGGCCGAGATGATCGGCTTCACCGAGGTGACCATGTTCGTCACGATGGCGTCGGCGTCCCGCCACTGCTCGACAACCGCACCCTGGTCCAGGGTCATCTTCTCGACCATGGCGAGATCACCGCCGGCCGAGAAGGCCTTGCCCGCTCCGGTGATGACGGAAACGGCCACGGTGTCATCGGCGTCCACGACCGGCCAGATCTCGGACAACTCCCGGTGCAGGAGTTCGTTGGCGGCGTTGTAGACCTCGGGCCGGTTGATGGTGATGAGCAGCACCCCCGGCGCAGGCCGTGCGAAGAGGAGGTGTTGGAAGTCTTCATACGAGGAGTAGATCACGACTCCATTGTGGCCCAGGAGAGAAACCCCTCCCGACCGGCCCTAGCGGGCCGGCAGCATCAGACCGGACGTCGAACACCCGACACCGTTCGTGCAGTTGGTGGCATGAAACGAACCGGTGGCCACCAGCACGACGACGAGAGCCACGTAGATGAATCCGATGATGATGCCGGCGAGCGCCATTCCACTCCCCTTCTGGCTCCCGTTGGACTTGGCGATCTGGTTACGGGCCACGAAACCAAAGATGATGCCCAATAGGGCGCCTACCCCACAGAGGAGACCCACCAGGGAACACACAAGCGAGGCAATGGCCAGACCGTTGTTCTTCTGCACCCCTGAAGGTTGGTCGAAAGAAGGGGCCGAAGGGTAACTCCCCACCGCCGGTGGTGCGGGGTACGGGGGGATGGGCGGCGGCGCAACGCCAACCGGTGGTGCCGGTGGCGGCGGTGGCGGCGGTGGCGGCGGCGGAGGTGGCGGTGCCACGTCAACCGGTGGTGGCGGTGGTGGTGGTGTCACGTCAGCCGGTGGTGCCGGAGGGGGAGTCGGCGGAGTGGCATCCGCCACCGCTGGCGGTGGTTCTACTGGCGCCAGTGGCGCCTTGGCCCGCTCACCCGGCTTGTCTTCAGGCGGATACCACTTGCCGTCCGATGCTTCCCACCATCCGGGACCCTGTGACACATCACTCACGGCTGACCTCCCATGATCAATCTCGAACCGACGATAGCGGTGGACCTTGCCGGACAAGTGGAACCCCCACTCCTTGGCCGGAACTGGCCGTCAGGTCCGGTTCCGAAGCCTCTCGGCCAGCGCCCGGAAGGCGCGACCCCGGTGGGAGATCTCGTGCTTCTCGTCGTCCGTCATCTCGGCGAAGGTGCGACCGTCAAGGCCGTCGGGAGCGAAGACGGGGTCGTAGCCGAACCCGCCGTCGCCCATGGCCCGGTCGGTGATTACTCCAGTCACCACACCCTCGACCCACAACTCGGAGCCGTCCGGCCAGGCCACAAAGGCCACCGACCGGAAGCGGGCCCTGCGGCCTTCAGGTCCGGAGGCTCCGACCCGTTCGAGTTCGGCCAGCAGGTGATTGACGTTGTCCTGGTAGGTGGCGTTCTCGCCCGAGTATCGGGCCGAGTACACGCCGGGTTCGCCTCCCAGCGCATCAACCTCAAGTCCGGTGTCGTCCGCCACCGCCGCCTGTCCCGTGGCGTCACAGAGCGCCCGGGCCTTCAACCGGGCGTTTGCCACCAAGGTGTCGCCGGTCTCGTCCACGTCGGGCACGTCACCCGGACGGGGAAGGATGTCAAGATCCGGGACGACGGACAGAATCTGGCGGATCTCGGCGGCCTTGTCCACATTGGCGCTGGCCATCACCAGCGTCAACGGCCGGGTCATCGCGGCGCGGGCGGCGTGGCCAGCGTGGCGGCCTGCAGGTCAAGCAGTTGGGCGATTCCGTGTTCGGCCAGACCCAGCATCTCGTCGAGTTCGGCCTTGGAGAACGGCATCCCTTCCGCCGTTCCCTGGACCTCGATGAACTGCCCGGACGACGTCATCACGACGTTCATGTCCACTTCGGCCCGAGAGTCTTCCTCGTAGGGAAGATCCAGCATGCAGACGCCGTCGATGACACCGACCGACACCGCAGCCACCGCTTCGCGTAGGGGATTCGTCCGGACCAGTCCCTTCTGCATCAGGCGGCTCATGGCGTCGTGGAGTGCGACGTAGGCCCCGCAGATCGATGCCGTCCGGGTCCCTCCGTCGGCCTGGATCACGTCACAGTCCACCGTGACCTGCAGTTCCCCGAGGGCCACCATGTCGCAGACCGAGCGCAAGGACCGTCCGATCAGCCGCTGGATCTCCTGGGTGCGACCGGACTGCTTTCCCTTGGCGGCTTCCCGACTGGCCCGCTCGGCGGTCGAGCCCGGGAGCAGGGAGTACTCGGCGGTCACCCATCCCTTGCCCGAGCCGCGCATCCACGGCGGAACCCGGTCTTCCACCGAGGCCGTGCAGAGCACCTTGGTGCGTCCCATGGAGACCAAAACCGACCCGGGAGCAAAGACGGTGAAGTCGCGTTCGAACGAAGCCTGGCGCAACTGGTCGACGGTGCGGCCATCGGCTCGCAGGGCACGGGGATCTGAGGTCACGATTCTCCTGTTTGATCTTGGACCGGATCGGTCGGTTTGGTGTTGCGGATCGGTTCAGTGGCCATCGGTGGTCACCCGCCCGTCCTTCAGGACGTAGGTGGCGCCCGTTTCCGCCTGGTACACGGTACCGCTGAATGCCTCCCCGGCTTCCACCAGAACGTCGGCAGCGGCAACCGTCGGCCAACGGTGGGTCAGGATCATCGTCCCCGCGTTGGAACGTTCGGCCAGTTGACCGGCCTGACGTCCGCTGAGGTGGCCCGGAAATCCTTCTTCTGAGACAGTGAAACTTGCCTCACTGAGCAGGACGTCGAGTCCTTCCCCCAGGGTCGACCAGGCCCAGTTCGGCCCGGTGTCGGCCGAATAGCCGAGCGAACCTCCCGGCCCCGTGACCCGGACGGCCAGGGTCTCGGGCCCGTGGTCGGTGCGGGCAAACCGCAGTGAAAACTCTCCGAGGGAGCACAGGGAACCGGACCCGACCACCTGCCACGAAAGCGACCGGTGTCCGGACAGGCCGGTGGTTTCGGCCACACCCGCCGGGGCAAAGACAGGAAGCGGACCCGGGCGCCCGGTGAGGCTGGCTTCGGTGGCCAACGAATGGAGGTCGCTCCAGTGATCCGCATGCCGGTGGGTGATCACCACGCCGTCCAGCAGACCGGTGGGCGTCGCCCGGGCTTCGGGTCCGCCCATCAAACCGGCGAGCCGGCCGGCGGTTCCGGGACCCAGATCCAGCACCAGGTTGGTGTGTGCGCCCCGGAGGAGATACCCGCTTCCCGCACCGTGTGGCCCGACCCAGGATCCGTCGCAGCCCAGAACCACCAGGGTGGTGTCGACTCCATGACGCGTCCCGGTCGGTGGCGAGGTGTTCACCTCAGGCTAGAAGTAGGTGATTTCCCGGGCCCGGGACTCCACGGTATCGAGGTCGTCGGTCCACGCACCCGTTGACAGGTACTTCCAACCACCGTCGCAGGCAATGGTGACAATCGTTCCCTGTTCGATGCCGGCGGCCGTCTTCACGGCCCCGGCCAGGATGGCGCCGGTCGAAAGGCCGGCAAAGACCCCAACCTCGGTCAGCCGCCGGGTCCACTCGATGGACTCCCGGGGCCTGACGATGCGCTTGCCATCGAGAAGTTCGGCCCCGTTCCCCTCGATGAAGATCGGCGGGATGTAGCCGTCTTCCAGATTGCGCAGTCCGTCCACGATCTCCCCGGCGGGCGGCTCCACCGCAAGGACCTTGATGGCGGGATTGCGTTCCTTGAGAAACCGCCCGACACCGAGCAGCGTGCCCGAGGTGCCCAGACCGGCCACGAAGTGGGTGACCTCCGGGCAGTCCCGCCAGATCTCGGGCCCGGTTCCCTCGTAATGGGCCTTCGGGTTGGCCGGATTGGCGTACTGGTAGAGAAACACCCAATCGGGGTGCTCGGCGGCCAACTTCTGGGCGCGCCGAACGGCTCCGTTGGAACCCTCGGCCCCGGGAGATTCGATGATCTCGGCCCCCCAGACCTCAAGCAGTTGACGTCGTTCGATCGAAACGTTGGTGGCCAGCACCACTTTCAGGTGGTAGCCCCGGGCCTTGCAGATCATGGCGAGTCCGATGCCGGTGTTGCCCGACGACGGCTCGATCAATACCGAGCCGGGCACCAGACGCCCTTCTGCCTCGGCAGCTTCGATCATCGAAAGGGCAATGCGGTCCTTGACCGAACCTCCGGGGTTCTGGCCCTCGAGCTTCATGAGGATCCGGACGTTCTCGTTCGGACTCAGCGCACTGATGTCCACCAGTGGCGTGTTGCCGATGAGCTCGGTCATCGAGCCATAGACGGCCATCGGTTCAGGCTGCTTCGCCCGGGAATCCGGACTGGTCAACGGCGCCCCCGGCGACGGCCGGAAGAATCGAGATCTCGTCGCTCGGCCCGAGCGGGGTGTCGAGTGATGAGAGGTAGCGCACGTCATCGTCGTTCACGTAGACGTTCACGAACTTGTGCAACGCCCCTTCGTCGTTGATGACCTGGCCGACGAGTCCCGGGTACTTGGCCTCAAGATCGCGCAGTGCCTCGCCCACGGTGGCGCCTTCGGCTTCGACCGTCTTGGTCCCGCCGGCATGGACCCGGAGCACGGTTGGCAGATTCACGGACACGGACACTTGGTTCCTCCGGTGGTTTCGATCACGACTGACGGACATCTTCTCGCCAGAACAGACAGGGTCCGGCGGGAAACGTTGAATGTTGACGCAGCAGGTAAGGATTCTACCGGTCCGTCAGCACAACCGGTTCCTCTTCGATGGTTCCGCCCACGATGCGGTAGCTGCGGACCATCGGCGAGGTGTCCCGCAGGGAAACGATCACGTAGTGCCAGTCCGGATCAGGCGCCTGGTTCACGTCGGTGGGCGACGGGTACGCCTCGGTGTGGGTGTGCGAGTGGAAGACCCCGATGATGGCATCGCCTTCGGCCTCGGCGGCCCGGTCGGCCCGCAAGTGGTCCTTCGGGTCGACGGTGTACAGCTTCGCCGACGCTGCCAGGTTTCCGGTTGGATGGCACCGGGTCACCCGACCTTCGTCCGGATTGCCGGAGAGCAGCCCGCACGCTTCGTCGGGCATGCCGACGAGACAGTGGGCCACCATGACGTCATGGGCTCGCTTGGGCATCTGCAGCATCGCCCTGCAGGTTACCGGTCAGCGGACGACAGACCCGGCGACTACCGTCAACGGGGTGATGGCAGCAGCCAAGAAGAAGGCGACTCCAGTCCAGTCGGCCAAGGGCGGCAAGGGGCCCCGCGATGCCGAGAAGGCACGCGAGGCCAACAAAGTGGTCGCCAGCAACCGGAAGGCCCGCCACGATTACGAGATCCTCGACACCGTCGAGTGTGGCATCGCCCTGCAGGGCTCGGAGGTGAAGTCGCTCCGGGCCGGCCGGATCGCCCTCCAGGACTCCTATGCCCGGATCGTCGACGGCGAGATGTGGCTCTTCCAGGTTCATGTTCCGCCTTATGCCCAGGCGAACGGGTTCGGAGCCCACGATCCCGATCGTCGCCGCAAGCTGCTGATGCACCGTCGGCAGCTCGATGAGTGGATGGGCAAGTCACAACAGCAGAGCCTGACCATGATTCCCCTCTCCATTTACTTCAAGGAGGGCCGGGCCAAAGTTGAACTGGCGCTGGCCCGTGGCCGCCGGCAGTACGACAAACGTCACGCCATCGCCGCCCGGGACATTGGCCGGGATACGGCCCGGGAAGTGCGGGCCGCCCAGCGCCACGGCCGGGGCGACTAGGCCGCCCGGCCGGATGTCCGACCCGTCCGGTAGACTGGGAATACTCCGCACGGTGTGGAGCCAGGGACCTGAGACCCTGGATGTGAGAAACAAGGGGATGACAGGCTTCGACTCTGGTCGTCGAGGTGGGAGAAGCGAGCCGTGGTCTCCGGAGCCACGTTAAAGAGCCGGAACAAAAAACAAACGCCGAGCCTCAGCTCGCGATCGCGGCCTAGAAACCGTGACGTCCGACCGGTCTCAGCCCTACGGGCCGGAACCGGGCGCCATCAAGTAGGGCTCACCTGAACGACTGCTCCGACGGGCCGTCAGGGACATCTCAGTCGGATACGGAACCCCATGGCCGCCAACTCCGTTGGGGTTCCCGACAATCCAACGCTGGCTGCGCTCGGAGAAGTCCCATTGAGAAGCTGGAGGACGCGGGTTCGATTCCCGCCATCTCCACGGTGCCCTGACCTGTTTTCCCGCAGGTCAGGGCATTTTTTT
>CAITPI010000117.1 GCA_903894295.1 uncultured Acidimicrobiaceae bacterium | reverse complement strand
TGTCCTTAGCGACAGTACTTTACTTTCTGCCAAGGTCACCGTAGTTGATGGTTTGGGGAGTTCTCCTACCTCTCCCCTCGGCACTCTAAGTTTTTACTTAGATTACAATACTGACAGTCCTAAAACTCTTTGCGCCGTTCCTTCTTCTTCTCCTTCGTGGTCATCCACGCCAATCTCGGTCGGCATAAGCGGTACTGATTACACGGGCAGTTGTACTTATACAATCTCTTCGACATCCCCCCATCTTGGGGTGGGAGACAACACTATTACGGCTGTGTTTGCACCTGCCACTGGTGCACAATATTCGCGGGAAAACCTCACCTCTACGTTCAATCTAGATTATCTTCCCAAACCTACGATTAATCCCTACCAGACTTTGAAGATCAATGATTCGGGAAGTACAGTCCAAACCAATTATTCTGGTGCGACGGTGACGGGTGCAACGGTCAACTACCACTTTACCTTTGCTCCTGACGTTTCCTCCAACGTGACAGCAGATGGCTGCTCAATCACTGACGGCGGAGAGGTGACGTGTACAGGAACTAGCTTGAGCAACATCTCAGACACGCCGCAGGGCATCATTGTCAAAGTCACGGTGACAGATAGTTCTAGTTCTAGTTCGGCTGTACTGCTTTCTGCTTCTTCTGCAGAAACATCGGTAACTCTTCTTTATGTCCCTCCGAAGCAAAAAGGAAACCCATGAGTCCAGTCGATTCGACGTTTGCCCAAAGATGCGGTCAGATTGCCGTGAACATCAGTCGTGTCGTGCGGGGAAAGGACGAGGTGATCCGTCAGGTGCTCACGTGCTTGCTGGCCGAAGGCCATCTGCTCATCGAGGACGTGCCGGGGACCGGGAAGACGTCCATTGCCCGGGCGTTGGCAGCGTCGATCTCGGCGCCCTGGAACCGGATCCAGTTCACGCCTGACCTGCTTCCGTCGGACATCACGGGCGTCACGGTGTTCGACCAGTCCACCGCCACGTTCACGTTCCGGCCCGGCCCGATCTTTGCCAGCATCGTGATCGCCGACGAGATCAACCGGGCATCTCCGAAAACCCAGGCCGCCCTGCTAGAGGTCATGGAGGAACGGACCGTCAGTGCCGATGCGTCGATGTACTCGGTGCCCCAACCCTTCATGGTGGTGGCGACGCAGAATCCCATTGACATGGAGGGGACCTACCGACTGCCGGAAGCCCAGCTGGACCGATTCCTGATGAACATCTCGGTGGGCTATCCCGACGTAGATTTCGAGGCACTGGTGTTGCGGGAGCAGAAGGATGGTGCCACCGTCACCGCACTGCCGCCGGTGGTGGACGGACCCCAGGTGCTCGAGATGATCGCCTACGTACGCACGGTGGAAGTGGCTCCGGCCATTGAGCGGTACCTCATCGCGCTGGCCGTGGAGACGAGAAACATGCCGGAGATCCGGCTGGGAGCATCGACTCGTGGCGCTCTGAGTCTGCTTCGTGCCGCCCGGGCGTCGGCCGCCATCGACGGGAGGGAGTATGTCAGCCCCGATGACGTCAAGGCCATGGCGGTGCCGGTGCTCTCACACCGCATCATTCTGGAACCGGAGGCCGAGTTGCAAGGACGTACCCAGGTCGAGATGATCGAACGCGTTCTCGAGGCCGTCCCGGTACCCCGCGCCGTGGCCGGCTGAATCCGTAGCCGCCAACGTGGGAAGGCTTGCGTCGTGACCCGTATGGGATGGGGATCATTGGTCCTGGCTGGCTTGCTCTCGATTCTGGGTTTGCTCTGTTCGTGGCCCGCCATTCTGCTCGTCGGCATCGTGGTGTTGGCGATGGTGGGTGGTTCCCGTGTCTACGTGTTGCGTCGGCCCGACCTGACCATTGAGCGTGACATTCAACCATCCCGGGTCACCAAAGGTCTGCCGGCCATTGCCTACCTGTCAATGACCAACAACCGGCGAACGTCGATGCCCTCCATGGTGGCCCGGCAGCCCTACGGGAACTCCACCGTGCGGACGGTGCTCCCGAAACTGTTGGGGGGCCAGTCCGGTGTCCGGACCTACCGTTTGCCTACGGTTCGGCGGGGGATCTTCACGATTGGCCCGGTTGAGTTGACCCGGGCCGATCCGTTCGGGTTTGCCCGGGTGGCCCAGAGTTACACCAGGCCGACAGACATCTGGGTGTATCCGCGGATCCTGCCCTTTGCCTCGCTGTCTTCGGGCATCAGCCAGGACCTCGAAGGGCCCACCACCGACCAGGCCCAGGACGGTTCAATCGCCTTCCATCGTCTGCGGGAGTATGTCCAAGGCGACGACTTGCGCATGGTCCACTGGAAGTCCTTCGCCAAGACCGGGAAGTTGGTGATCCGACAGAACGTGGATACCTCCCTGACCCAGACGTTGGTGCTCCTTGATCTGGACCCCCGCCGTTACTCGGCCGAGACTTTCGAAACCGCCATCGACGTTGCGGCCTCGGTGGTGTCGGCAACCTCGGGAACCCGCTCGCCGGTGGTCTTGCGCATGAGCAACGGACGAGAGATCGCCAATGCCCGTTCCGGCGATCCCCAACTGATCCTGGACGAACTCACCTCGGTCGAACCGGACGCCTCGCGGGACCTTCGGGAGGACCTCCTCCTCCTGCGGAACCGGCCGGGCGCCACCGCGTTGGTGGTGGTCACCGGGGCCCTGGACTCCGGATACCTGCCACTGGTGGGCGCCTTGCGCCGGAAGTACCTGCGCCTTGTCGTGCTGGCCGTCTCGCCCTCGGGCGCCGCACCGATCTCCTACCAGGGCATCCTTGGCCACATCGGCACTTCGGCCGACGAACTGTGTGACTACTGGAACGTCTCGGTGGCACGATGAGCAGCCGTACCCTGTTGCGTTGGGCCCTTGTTCTTCTGGCCGTCGTGGCCACGGTGGCCGCGTCGACCCCGTGGGAACGAGGCAGCGGCATTCCCCACACGTTTCTGATCCTGGGGTTGGCGAGTGCGTTCCCGGTGGTGGTTCCGTTGGTGGTCGAGGTCTTTGCGGGTGCGGCGGGCAGTCGGCGCTGGTGGTTGGTCCCTTTGGTCTCCGCACTGGCATGGCTGGTTTTTACGATGACGGTTGTCCTCGAGTCCCTGACGGCCTTTTCGGCGCTCGTCAACGGAATCTTTCATGCCGCCGAGTCCTATATTTCGGAACCTCTCCCCATCCTCGAGCCCCGGACCGTGCTGGTGCTGCCGGCGTTGTTGTGCTGGCTGACGGGCTCGGTGGCCTACCGGGCCCTTCGCTCAAACGCATGGGTTCCCTGGACCGCTGCCCTCTGGTTGGGAATGTTCACGTTGGCCTATGCGATGACGTCGGCGGCCCCCAACAACTCCGAGATTGGAGCAGGGCTCCTGCTGGTTCTGGTCGGTGCGGTCTGGGTATTGGCCCGTCGATGGCAGGAAGAAGTGGCCAACAGTTTGTCGGGAGACGGAAAAGTCAGTTCCCTGCAACTCCGGACGACGATGGTTGCTTTGGCGCTTTTGGTGGTTGGCGCCGTGTTGGCCGGGTTCCTGATTTCGAGCAACGCCGACGTTGGGGCTGCCGCCAATACGCTGAAACGAAACCCTCCGGTTCAGACCGAGCAAAGCCTGTCCCCCCCGACAGAGTTCCAGAACCTCCGCGAGGAAGCCGAAAATGCAAAGGACAATGCTCCCTTGTTCACCATTCAGGTCGACACCCGGGTACCGGGCTACATCCCGGTCGCCGAACTGTCGACGTACAACGGAGCGACCTGGGTCCTGCCGCAGAACTTTGCGCCGGACGGAGGCGGGCTGTCCCGCCCCATTGTCTCTGGTCTGACGGTGATCCAGCACTACCAGGTCAAGCGGAACTTCGACCACCTTGAATCTGACGTCACGCTTCCCTGGATGCCCTATCTGACCGCCCCACAACAAGTGACCGGAGTTCAGATCAGGGTCGATCAGTCCAGCGGAACGATCGCTCCCGTCCAGACGCTGGCCGCCGGGACTGCGTTTTCGGTGAAGTCAACGGTATCAACGGCGACGACCGGGCACAAGGGAGACTTGCTCGCTTCCGACCTGACCGACGGCCAGCTGGTCGTCGGAATCCCTCCCAGCGAAAGCCAGGCTCTTACCGACAGCCTCACGCAAATCAGCAAGCTAGGAGTACTCTCGAGTTGCTCCATCAGTCCAACTGCCAGCGTGGCGTACATGAACAGCCTGACCGATTGTCTGGCCCAGCACGGTGCACTGCAGCAAAACAGCCTCAAGGCGCCGATTACACACGACGGCTTGACCTATCTGGAGGTTACCCAGGCGGTACTCCAAGATCTACGGGCTACACCCGAGCAGTACGCCACGATGCTGACGTTGCTGGCGAGGACCGCCGGCATCCCGGCCCGGCTGGTGGTGGGATTCCGCTTGCGGCAGGGTAAACAACTTCCGACCAACACGCCGTATCCGGTGGTGGCACGTGATGCCACCACCTGGGTCGAAGTACCCGTGGAGGGCAAAGGTTGGCTGGTATTTGATCCGACCGCCCACATGACGGCTAAAGCAGCGAAACAAAACTACCGACCCGAGTCGTCGGTGACCACGACGACGGCCCCAGCACAACTCAAAAACCCGGAGAAACCACAGCACCGTTTCAAGCCGGTGCATGTGAACCCACCGGTACGCCCGGCCGGATTCCCGTGGTGGTTGGCGGTTCCCGTGGGCACCCTGGCCGCCATTGCCTTGGTGGTGTTGTTGCCCCGAATGGTGCTCGGCCGCAGGATGCGTCGGCGTGGCCGGGGCGATCCCCGGGAGCGGCTGGCCGGGGCGTGGCAACAAGGTCTGGAAGATCTCTATGTGACGACCGGACAACCGGTAGCCAGCCTGTCCGGTGACGAAGCCGTATCCACCGCCCTCAAGGTACTGGGTCCTCCGTCGGCGTCACTGCTGTCTTCGATCCGGGACCAGGGCGAAGTGGCGCTCTACGCCACACGGGCGATGATCGATCCGGTCACTGCCGATGAGGCTTGGGAAAACGAACGCACCTTGCGTCGTGAAGCGTTGCGGTCCCTGCATTGGACTGACCGCGTCCGCTCCGAGTTTCGGGTGCTGCGGGCACCTCGGGCCGGGAGAAAATCTTCACATGGTCCGAGGTAGTAACCTGTAGTTGTCAGCGGGCGGGACCCGTTCCGCCTCTTGGAGCCACCACGAAACGGCATGGGGCTGACCGGCCGGTTCGAACAGGAGAACGATCAATGGCTGAAACCTGGCTATGTCCATCGGGGCACTTCAACCGCTTTCCCGACACGTTCTGCGGTGAGTGTGGGGCGGCTCAAGAGCGTGCGGTCGGGGACGAACTCGAGACGACCCGCATGGCAACGTCGTATCGACCGGCCCAGGACCCCGGAGTGACCGGGGTCCTGCCAGCTGTTCCTGTCGGCGGTTTCGGTGGTCCGGTTGCTGGTGCTCCCGGACCGAAAAGGAAGATCTGGCCGATCGTGTCCATTGCGGTACTCGGTGTGGCGGTGGTGGGACTCGTGGTTGCGGTGTTGCTTACCTCGCAAGGATCGTCAACATCGCACTCGGCTGTTTCGAGTGTCCCGTCGACGTCGACGTCGACGTCGACAACGAGTACCAGCACGACGATCCCGGTGACCACCACGACGGTCAATCAGCAGATTCGCCAAGAGGCCGTAGCGTTGAACTCACTGCTCTCAAACAGCGCCCAGGATCGAACCCAGATTGTCTCGGCGGCCAGAAATATCGCAGCATGCGGCGACCTGAACAGTGATCAAAACGTTCTCAACGAGGCTCAGCAATCTCGTCAAAACCTTGTCAACCAGTTGACCTCACAGCAGTTTGGTGCGCTTCCCTCCGGATTGATAAACTATTTGCAGCAGGCTTGGATTGCCTCGGCGAACGCGGATTCGAGCTACTCAGCATGGGCTGGAGACGAACAAACAGCCTTCAATGGATGTACGACGAACGACACTGGCGATTCCAACTATCAAGCTGCGACCCAGTACGACCAGCAGGCTACAGCGGCCAAATCAGCCTTTCTCGCCATCTGGAACCAGTTCGCCCCTTCGCAAGGGTTGCCGGGCTACACCGCCAGCCAGATTTAGGGCGAACTGTCGATGAAGGCGGCGGACAGCAGGATGGAAGAGGGACGGAGGACGACGGCGTCTGCAAGAACCCGTTCTCCGGCCCGCCCGGATGGGAGGCTCCACCATCGCCTGATGCTGGCCGTGGCCGTAGCCTTGGGGTTGGTGGTCATGGTCGTCGTTGTCGCCCTCTGGCATCATGGCCCACAAGTGAACGGCACAGCCGCTCCATCCGGTTCTTCCCCGTCGGCCGGGTCACCGGTCCCGGCCCACCCGTCGACCACAACCTCCCCGGTGGCGCCCTCCCCCTCGACAACCAGTTCCTTGCCACCGGTCACCACAACGACCAACGCTCCCCTCGAGGCCCAGTTCAGCAGCTACCTCGGGAGTCGTCAGGGTGACGTGACGGCTTCGGTGCTGAATCTGGCGAACGGCCAGACGTTCCGGTACAACCCGGGCGTTGTCCAGGCCACGGCGAGCATCGTCAAGGTCGACATCATGGCGACGTTGATGGCCCAGTCCACTGCTTCCGGGCAGCCAATTCCGGCTGCCGACCAGCAACTGTTGCACTCGATGATCGAAGTGAGCGACAACGAATCGGCGACCGCCCTGTGGAATGCGGTCGGTGGACCGGGCGGGATCACCACCTACAACCGGTCGGTAGGAATGGGCTCGACGGTCCCATCCTCCTGTCTCCAGTGCCCCGGGTTCATCTATCCAGGCTGGGGACTGACGACCACGACACCGTCCGACCAGATCACCTTGTTGCAAAGCCTCCTGTTCCCGAACGCCAGGATTTCGGCCACCGACCGGGCCGAAGCGCTGAGTCTCATGGAGAACATCACGCCATCGGAGGACTGGGGCGTAAGTTCCGGTGTGCCGTCGGGCGTGACCGTGGCCCTCAAGAACGGTTGGGTCCCCCTCCAGAACGGGCTCTGGCAGGTCAACAGCATCGGCTACATCAATGGCGACGGACGGGACTACCTGATCGCCGTGATGGACAACGGCAATCCCGACGAGCAGTACGGAATCGATACCATCCAAGCTCTGTCCTCCATGGTCTGGGCGGCAGAAGGCCCGTCCACGACGTCGTAGGGCCGACGGGTTGATGGTTCGATATCCATCGGTGCCTTCAATGGCCACTGTGATCGAACGTTGCTAGTTTGTGGTGGTGGGTTGGGTGGGTCTCGTCCATCGGGCGGAGCCGGGATTGGATGTCGGGCCGGATGAAGTTTGGCGGCTGGTCCGTGCCCTTGTTGGTCAGTCGGCAGACATAGTCATCTGGCAAAGGTTTGTTGTGAACCGGAGTCATCGGGAAGGGAAACGTCATGGCGCAGTGCACCAACGGACATGAGATTTCAGCGGGCAAGAAGTTTTGCGGAATGTGTGGGTCACCCCCCATGGCCGGATCCGCACCTGCCCCGGCGTCGGGCAACGGATCTTCGGTGTGCCCGAGCGGCCATGAAAATCGTGCCGGGGCCAAGTTCTGCCGGACGTGTGGGACCACCTTGGGCGCCGCCAACGCGGCCGACCTGTCCAACCTGCCGCCAGCGCCAGCGCCAGCGCCAGCGCCAGCGCCAGCGCCAGCGCCAGCGCCAGCGCCACCAGCCCCGGCCGCTCCGACCGGTGTGGTGGCGGCTGTTGCGTCCCCTGGTTCAGTCAGGGAGTCGGACGTGCCGGTCGCCCCGGCCCCGGCCGGGCTTCGGGCTTACGAAGACGAGATTCTGGCCCCCGAAGATCAGGCCACCCGAAATCTGGTGGTGATTCTGATCGACAACTCGGGATCGATGACCGAGGCCGGCTCCTCGCCGAACCGGACCCGACTGGCCGAGTTGAACGACGCCCTGCGATCGTTCCTGACCGGAACCATGCATGACGTTCCACAGTTGGAGATGAACGGTGAGATCGCCATTGCCGCCTTTGCCTATCGCCGGGTCGACTGGCTGGCCCTCGACGGCAAACAGGCGCCAGGTTCGCCCT
Source organism: uncultured Acidimicrobiaceae bacterium (assembly GCA_903894295.1). Lineage (GTDB taxonomy): Bacteria > Actinomycetota > Acidimicrobiia > Acidimicrobiales > RAAP-2 > Bog-756. The sequence continues at coordinate 5,922 of CAITPI010000117.1, read as the reverse complement.
TCTACTACGCCCGCTACATCAGGTCGTTCACGCCTCTGGAGTCCACCAACGGCAAGACGCCGATGGACCTGGCCATCGACGCCGGTCTCCAGGCCATCGAGAACCGGAAACGGTCCCTGGCGGCCACCGGCTACGTGCATGAGTCCCGGCCCGTGATGTTCCTCCTCACCGACGGTGAGTCAAGCGCCGACGTGTCCAATGCCCTCGTCAAGTTGCGCGCCGCCGAAGAGGCCAAGAAGGTCCTCTTCTTCGCTCTCGGAGTCGGCAATGCCAACGACGGGGAGATGCAGAAGATTGCCCCCGACTCCTATTACTCGTTGAAAGACCAGCCGATCGAGAACTGCCTGCGCTTCGTATCGGGAAGTATCGGTGTGCTGTCCGGACTGGACGACACACCTACTGCCATGTACGCCGCCGTGCGCTCGGCCAACACCCAGACCAACCTTTCGGCTGAGGCGTTCCTCAAAGGCTCCTGATGCCGAACGCCCTGAGCCTCACCGCCATCGGTTCCAGCCATGTACAGCGTGGTGTGCCCTGTCAGGATTCGAGCAGCACGCTGGCCCTTGATCCGGCCACCCATCTTATGGTGGTGGCCGACGGTGCCGGGAGTGCCGAGTACAGCCACATCGGATCCCGGCGGGCCGTCGAGTTGGTCAGTGCGTTCGCCGTCGAGCATTGGCGTCAGGCCACGCTCTCGCCCGAGGGGCTGCGGCTGTTCCTGCAGGGCCTGTTGTCCCACGTGGCGCACGAGTTCCAGATTTCGGTCGGCAACGACTCCCGGATGATGGACGGTCGACTGTCGGACTACTCCACCACGTTGGCCCTCACGGTTGTCTCATGGCCCTGGATCGCGTACGGAGGGATTGGCGATGCCTTCCTGGTTGGGGCCGATCCCGATGACCAACTCCACCTGCTGGTGTCTCCGGTGAAGGAGGGCGAGTTCCGCAACGAGACCGAGTTCCTGAATGCCGGAGCCACGGTCAACTACCGGATCTTTCTTGACAACACCCTGTCGGGACTGGTGCTGTCCACTGACGGTCTCGAGAAGTTCATCGAGGAACGGGTGGTGGAGGATCCGGTGCAGGGACGTCGGCCGGTGATGTGGGCGCCCAGTCGCACGTTTGTCGGACTGTTGGCGGCAGCCCAGCAGAACACGCCCCCAGCCGAGATTTCGGCTGCGCTTTCGGGGGACGAGTTCCAGAAGCGCAAGGGTGACGACATCGGAGTGTCCGTTGTCTGGCGATGAGGCGAAGTTCGAACTCCAGGGCCCCAACGGGCGGGTCATCGCTGTTGCCGGTGATCTCATCGGGAGTGGGCGGGTGGCTTCAGTTTTTGCGGTCGTCGATCCTCCGATCGCCCGCAGTCTCGTTCTCAAACTGTTCAACGAACGACCGATCGACCCCAACGTGGAAGAGATCATCCGGCTCATTGACGAACGGGGTCTTGACGAGGTTGCTCCGGTGGGCGCCGATGACGAGCACGCGTTTCCGCTGGTGGCCACCCCAAAGTGTCTGGTGTTCGCCGAGGCAGGCGAGGAGCCGATCGGGATTGCCGTCTTGCGGGTGGACAGCGACCGTTTCCGACCGCTCAACGTCGTCCTCAACGGGACCCGGGTGAAGCGGGATCTTTCCTACGGAACCAGTATCGCGGTCTACCTCGCCGATCTGGTCAACGAAATCCACTCCCGTGGATTCGTCATCGGAGACATTTCAGGCACCAACCTGCTGGCGGACGATTCCGGGTTTGTTACCGTGGTGGACGTCGACTCGTTCGGCGTGGAGTTTGATGACGGGAGAAGTCCGATCAGCGCCGGATTTGCCACGTCGAACTACATTGCCCCGGACATCCTGGACGGTCACGCCACCATCGCTTCCGACCGTTTTGTCATTGCGTGCCTGATCCTCCAATTCCTGCTACACGGCATGCACCCCTTTGGTGGCGTGCGTCGAGGGGTTCTCCAGTCCTCGATCCAGGAGAACATGTCCAACAACGATTCGTGGCTGTTCGCCCGGGACGAGTTTGTTCTGCCGAAGCCTTTTCATGCGTACATGTCGATGGAAAGCTTGCCTCCGACTCTCCGTCGTCTGGCCCGGGCGGCCTTGCGGTCCCCCGAGCGCCCTTCGGCCGAGGAGTGGCTTGAAGCCACGGTGGCCGCCGCCGATCGCATCGGCTTCTGCGAGCACTGCGGACAGCAGAAGTTCGAAGAAGCGGCGTGCTCGGCGTGCTCGTCCGGCCGTGACATCCCGCCGTTCCAGGTCAATCCGGAAGACGCACCACCAACTCCGCCAGCCGCCACCGTGCCGGTGGCTACCCCCACCCCCTCACCCCCGACGACGCCTCCTGATGTTGGCAGTGGCGGTCTGTGGGGTCTTCGAAAGAAGCGCCGTGCGTAAGGAACAGGAAGGTAGACCGAAGTTGGTTGGACACCAGTGGTTTCGACGGTTGATGGCATCGATTCTTGTGGGTTTGGTGGGCCTGTTGGCGGTGTGCTTCTTTGGCGCCGGATCGGCCTCGTCGGCCACCGCTGATGCCCCCACCAACGTCGTGGCTACGATTCCAAACTCCACCGGCTCGGCCACCGGCTCGGCCACCGTCTCGTGGAACGCTCCGGCCAGCAACGGCGGCTCGATCATCACCGGCTACTCGGTGACGTCTTCCCCTGTGGTGACTCCGCCGCCCGGCTGCAAGAACACCTACATCCTGAACTGCACGTTCACCGGTCTGACCAACGGCAAGACCTACACCTTCACCGTCACGGCCAACTATGACAGCAAGAAGCACCCCTCCGCCCGATCCAACCCGGTGATCCCTTCGGACCACCCGTATGCTCCGTTCCGTGTTACGGCCACGCCCGGCGACACGACGGCCACCATCTCCTGGCCGGAGCCTTTGCCCGGCGGCTCGATCCCCACCGGCTACTTGGTGACGTCTTCCCCTGTGGTGACTCCGCCGGCCGGCTGCACGAAAACGTCCAACCTGACCTGTACGTTCACCGGTCTGACCAACGGCAAGCTCTACACCTTCACCGTCATGGCCACCTACTCAGCCTTTGTCAGCGGTCATCAGCTCAACGCCACGAGCTCGTCGGTGACCCCGTCGGCCCCGATGCTGACCATGGTCAAAGTCACGTCAGACGGACCCAACAGTTCAGCGGTGATGGTCGACTGGAGCCCTGCCGGTACGTCCAACACTTACAAGGTCACGGCGAAGCCGGGTCTTCACTCCTGCTCCGCCAACAAAGGTGACAGTTCCTGCACGGTCACCGGCCTCCCCAACGGCAAGACCTACACCTTCACGGTTGGTCCCTCCAACGGCTCTGACAAATCGAAGTCTGCTCCGCTCAGGGTTTCCTTGGTGGGTACGGAACCATCGTCCACTTCCGTTGCCTGGGTGGCTGCCTTGCTGATTGGCCTGCTCCTTGGTGGTGTTGGAGGATTCTTGGGGGGTGGTCGACTTGGAAAGAAGAAGGTATTGGCTCAACGTGGTGGTCTGTTCATCGCCAATGGCACAACACTGGCGTCGTTCGGACCTGACGGACTTCCTCTTTCTGACGAGGTGGCGGGGGACTCCTTCGGACCCGGGGACGGACCTACGGATACCTCACCACCGGCTCCGGCGACCAGGGATTCGGGTGGCCTTCCCCCGGTGATGGAAGTCACCCCGGTTGAGGTTTCGGCGTTGGATGGAAGCTTTGCCGGCGGCCAAGGCGTGGTCACGTCGTCGGTGGACCCGGTGGGCTTTGCCGAGTTCGGCGATGGAATCACCCGGCGGGTGCGACGGGCGGAGCCCGGAGAGCCACTTGGACCGGGCTCCCGGGTAGTGGCCGTTCCCTGATGCACCGCGGCGTCTGGCATCGCAGGTGGATGGCGAAGACAAATGCGCAATCCCACGGAGGTGCTGTACTACGGTCGGCAATCAGAAGTTGCGATACCGGTGTGGCTGATGTCGGGGGTTTTGTGTAGCTCCTGCTGGATGACGTTGAAAAGGAGAGGTCATGGCGTTTTGTGGAAAGTGCGGTGCCCGTCGGGCTGACGGAGCAGCGTTCTGCGAAGAGTGCGGGGCGCAGGGATCGGCTGCCACCCCACCCCAACAGGATCCTGCACCGCCCCAGGACTACGGAACGCCCAACTACGGTTCGAATCCTCCCCAACCTCTGGCCCCGGGTGGTCAGTGGGTTCCGCCGGGGAACGCTCCGCCTCCCGGCTATGGGCCGAATCCTTCCCAGTATGCGCCCGCCCAGCCCATGAATCCCTACTGGCCGGGACCGTTGGCCGAGTGGGGTCCGCGGGCCCTCGGGTGGCTGATCGATACCGCCTTCCCTGTTGGGGTGTACATCGTTTTGGGGATCTTTACTGCGGTGGTATCGAACTTGCTGCATGTCCGGGTGATCGGAATCGTCCTTGGCCCGCTGGCCTGGGTGGCCGCTGTGGGTGTCCAGGTCTACTTCGCCTACCAGATTGGCTCGACCGGCCAGTCGCCCGGCATGAGGGTTGTCGGTTTGAAGTGCGTCGATGCCAACTCCGGTGCCTTGTTGGGCGGTGGCAAGGGCGTCGTTCGATGGTTGGCCGTCTTCCTGAACGGTCTGATCTGTTATGTCGGGTGGTTGTTCCCGCTGTGGGACGTCAACAAGCAGACGCTCGGAGACAAGGTGATGGCTGACGTGGTCTGCGTGGTGCCCAGGCAGGGGTTCAGTCTGATCCCGCCGGCCGCCAGTCCACCTGTTGCCAACCCCTACGGCTGACCCGGCCTCGGCCCGACCGGCGCGTCACCGGTCTTGCTCCCGGTCAGGGCTCCTGGTTCAGGTAGCCCGCATGTTGGCGGGGTATCGGCAAGGCCGTCCGTTGGGGACCGGCCCACCGGCCCGAATGGAGCCGGGCCACGATGCGGTGGCGGTTGACCGACCGCTGACTCCGTCAGCCGGGCCCGTCAGGCTCGGTGAGGCGAAATCGCACGGGGAGATGTCTTCCTCCTGTTGTGCGGCCAGCAGTAGCCAGAGGCCTCCATGCGGAACCTCCTTCTTGATGGCGGTTCTTCAGTGGTCCGTTGGTCGAGGGACCCCCAAGGTGTTGGCCCACTCATATCGGAAGATCGGTCAGGCTCCGCCTTTCAGGTGACTCTGCTGCACGTAGGTCACCATGGCCGCCGCCAGGGCAGTCGCTGCCGACTGCTGGAACGTGGACGTCACCAGAAGGGAGGCATCGGTGGCATTGCGCATGTTGCCGCACTCGATCAGGACGTAGGGCACGGTGGTCAGGTTGGTGCCGGCGAGGTCGTCACGGGGCTTGATGCCGTCGGTGCCGTCGTAGGTGGACACCGGCATTCCCGTCATCGAGTTGAAGGTGGTGCGGACCACGGACCCGAAGGCAGCCGACGAGGCAACTACCTGGTCGTTCGGACCATCGGCCACCGGCTCGAGTACGGCGAAGCCACGTCCGTCGGGCGGTCCGCCGTCGGCGTGTATGGCGATGGCCAGATCTGTGGTGTTGAGAATCCGGGCCCGGGTGGTGACGCAAGGACCAACGCCGGTGTTGGAGGCCCGGGTCAGAACGACCTGGGCCCCGTCGGCCTCGAGATCGGCCTTCAGGTACTGGGCGACGTTCCAGTTGAATTGGGCTTCGGTGTAGCCCGAATCGGTCTCGGTTCCCGTTGTGTTGCAGTTCTCGTAACTCCGACCGTTCCAGACCTGTTGGTCAATGATTTGGGGATTGGCGTAGTTGTCGCCGTTGTGACCGGGATCGACCCCGACGACGAGGCCGGCCAGTGGCTTTCCGGTGGGAGTTGCCCGGGAAGCGACCGGGCCCAGGGTGGACGGGGATGTGGTGGACGGGGATGTGGTGGACGGAACCCGGTGGGTCCCGGACTCCGACGTCCGGGTCGTGGGCGCCTTCCTCCCCGTTGATGACGTCGCCGGGGAAGTCGGAC
>CAITPI010000116.1 GCA_903894295.1 uncultured Acidimicrobiaceae bacterium | reverse complement strand
GGCCGGTTGCACGAACTGAAAGAGTCGGAGGTCTGTCAGAAGCGGGCCCAGATCGGCATGGTCTTCCAGCGCTTCAACCTCTTTCCCCATCTGACGGTGCTCGAGAACGTGACCAGCGGGCCGGTCTGGGTCAAGAAGGAGAGCAAGTCGGTGGCCCAGGACCGGGCCCGGGTGCTCCTCAAGCGGGTCGGGATGGCGGACAAGATCAAGGCCTACCCGAACCAGCTGTCCGGGGGTCAGCAGCAACGGGTCGCCATCGCCCGGTCGCTGGCCATGGACCCCAAGCTGATGCTCTTCGACGAGGCGACTTCGGCGCTCGACCCCGAACTGGTGGGCGACGTGCTCGACGTGATGCGGTCCCTGGCCGAGGAAGGCATGACGATGATCGTGGTCACCCACGAAATGGGCTTTGCCCGGGAGGTGGGGGACTCCGTCGTCTTCATGGACGAAGGGGTGGTGGTCGAAGCCGGACCGCCCGCCGAGGTCCTGTTGGCGCCGCAACACCAACGGACCCGGGCGTTCCTCTCCAAGGTGCTCTAGCCAATCCAGCCCCGGCCTCGAACAAGGCCCGGGGAGTTCAGGCCGGCCCGGGTCCCGCAGCCCGGGCGTCCGACACCCACCGCTCGAGGTCGGAGGCGACCAGGACCCCTTCGCCCCGGATGCGGTAGCCGTTCAGGGCCTCCCGCCACTCGACGGGCACGGCCGAGGCCCCCCAGTAGGCGCCGGCCAGGGCCCCACAGATGGCGGCGACGGTGTCGGTGTCCCCGCCGGTCCGCACCGCCCGCTCGATGGCCCGGCGGAGGTGGAGGTGGGGGTGGTCGAAGGGAACCGGGGTGGTGGCCAGTGCGGCCAGGGCGTCCTGCAGGGCGGCCACGACGTAGCCGTTCGTCCGGTGGTCCCGGGGCCCGGTGGTCTCATCGAGGTAGAGGTTCCACCGCCCGCGTCGTTCCGGAGCCAGCAGCCCGACCCCTTCGCGTACGTGGTCGATCCAGTCCATCGGCCCGTTGTCGGGCCGGGTGATGGCCCGGGCACAGGCGTCGGTCCAGAGGATGCACGCTTCCCGGGCCTCCTCGCTGGCGTGGGTGAGGGCCGAGAGGGCCGAGGCCACCTCGGCCCTCACCGTCCGGTCGCCACCCAAGAGGGCGACCGGGCCGGTTCTCATCAGGCTGCCGTTGCCGGACGCGTCGGGGTTCCGGGCGGCCCATTCGGCGGTCACCTCGACCAGGTCCCGGTCGTCCCGGATGGCCCGGGTGAGGACGGCCCGGGTCTGGTTGCCCACGTCGGCCGGATTGCTGGCCATCCAGTCGATGAGGTTCTTCGCCACCGAGCCCACCAGGTCTTCTTCATGGCGGGCCAGGGGCACCAGGATGGCCAGGGCGGTCTGGGTGTCGTCGGTCCACTCACCGGCCCCCCAGTTGAACGCCCCGCCTCCGGTCATCTTCAAGGGGAACGAGTCCGCCAGGGGTGGGCCGAACTCGTGGGGCGCCCCCAGTGCATCTCCGGCCGCTGACGCAATGACCACTCCGGCGGCCCGATCGTACTGATCCATCTCGTGTCTCCTTTTCATGTCAAACAGACGATAATGGGCGGTTGGGACAACCTGCCTAGTATCGGGGCCAAGAGAAGGAGTGTGCATGCCAACCGAAGCAGCCGCAGACGTACTCGCCCCGATGCTCGAGGCGCTGTTGGGCGACCGGATGCCGGTGCGGGTCGAGTTCTGGGACGGAAGCGGGCTCGGACCCCTCGACAGTCCCGGCACCCTGAGCGTGCACACCCCCGATGCCGTGCGCCGGATGCTCTGGGCCCCCGGTGAACTCGGTGTGGCCCGGGCGTTCGTCAGCGAGGAGATCACCGTCGACGGCGACATCTTCGGGCTGCTGCGGGCCCTGCGCGACGCCTCGGCCCGCCAGTTGGGACAGATCGACTTCCGCTCACTGGCCGGCGTGGCGCTTGCCGCCCGCCGCCTCGGCGTGATCGGCCGCGCCCCGGAACCACCGCCCGAAGAGTGCAAGCCCGCCGGCCGGCTCCACTCGATCGGCCGGGACGCCGAGGTGATCAGCCACCACTACGACGTGGGGAACGACTTCTACTCCCTGGTCCTCGGCCCGTCGTGGACCTACTCGTGCGCCCGGTTCGTCACCCCGGAGTACACCCTCGAGCAGGCCCAGGCGGCCAAGTATGAGCTGATCTGCCGGAAACTGGGGCTGCACGAGCAGGAGTCCCCCCGTCTGCTCGACGTGGGATGCGGATGGGGCTCGATGGCCATGCATGCCGCCCAACACCACGGGGCCACTGCCGTTGGCGTGGCCCTCAGCCGGGAGCAGGTGGCCCGGGCCCGGGAGCGGGTCCGCGCGGCCGGCCTCGAGGACCGGGTCGAGATCCGGATGCAGGACTACCGGGACCTTGGTGGCGAGCAGTTCGACGCCATCTCCTCGATCGGGATGTTCGAGCACGTGGGCCGGGACAAGATGACCCGGTACTTCGAAACCTTGCGGGGCCTGCTGCGCCCGCAGGGCCGGCTGCTCAACCACGCCATCTCCACTCCCGGCGGTTCCACCCCGGGGTCCCGGAGCTTCATCGGCCGCTACGTGTTTCCCGACGGCGACCTGCTCGATGTGGGCGACGTGGTGCTCGCCATGCAGGCCGGCGGGTTCGAGGTGCGCGACGTGGAGAGTCTGCGGGAGCACTACGCCCAGACGCTGAAGTGCTGGGTGGCCAACCTGGAGTCACAGTGGGACGAGGCGGTGGCGCTCGTGGGCCGTCCCCGGGCCAACATCTGGCGTCTCTACATGGCGGCCTCGGCCCTGGGCTTCGAAGACGGGGGCCTCGGCCTGCACCAGGTGCTCGGTGTGGCGACCGACGACAAGGGACGAAGCGGCATGGCCCCGACCCGTCAGGGCTGGGACTGAGCGTTACGATGAGTTGCATGAGGCGGCTACTGGTCCTGGCGGCGGTACTGGTTTCCCTGGGGACTCCCAGCGCGGTTTCGGCCGCCCCGTGGATCGCCCCGTCGGCTACCCCGGCCTTTGCCGGGGATGGCCCGGACCCGGACGTGGTCTACTCGAACGGCACCTACTACGCCTTCACCACTGGCACCACCCTCGGGAACCACCTCCAGGTGCTCGAGTCGTCGGCTCCGACGAAGGGATACGGGTCGTCTACCGGTGTTAGCTACGGTTCGACCGCCTTGGAGACGCCACCTTCCTGGGAGCAGGTCAACACCCAGACCTCTCCGGGCGTCTTCCGCTACGACAATAAGTGGATCATGTTCTACGACGCCTCGGCGGCTCCGTTCGCCGGATTCTCCGGGCACAGTTGCCTGTCGGTCGCCACCACGGTGACCTTGCCCAAGTTCACCGATGCTTCGACCGGTCCCCTCTACTGCGGACCGCCCAACTCGGGCAGTGTGCTCGACCCGAGTCCCTACGTGGATCCGGCCACCGGTCTGGCCTATCTCACCTGGAAGACCAACGACGGTTCGTCGCGCGCCGCCTCCCAGGTCTGGGCGGTGCAGCTGTCGGCCACCGGTACCGCCTTTGCCGGCACTCCGGTCAGGTTGTTGACGGTCGACCAGCCGCTCCTGGGTTGGGAGACGACGTTTGACGACCCGCAGATGGTTCCGAACGGCGGGGCGTTCGATCTGCTCTTCTCGGCCGGAGCGAACGTCAACCCCTATGCCTCGTCGGCCTACTCGATGGCCGAAACCACCTGCACCGGGCCGCTCGGACCGTGCGTCCAGCCGACCCTCAACCCCTTTCTTACGTCGTATGCCAACGTGTCCGGCCCCGGCGGCGGGGCCTACTTCGCCGACGCCCTCGGCGAGGGGTATCTGGCCTACGCCAACTGCTACTGCGGTTCGATCAGGAAGCTCTATGTGGCCCCGTTCTCCATGGGGGCGATCCGGTCCAACGTGCCCTCGGGTGCCGTGGTCGCCACCCCGGACGGCAAGGGCTACTGGGTGCTGGGTCGCTACGGTGGCGTGTCCCCGTTCGGTGACGCCACCTGGCTCGGCGGAAAGGGCGGGCAGGGCAGCAACCACGTCTACGTGGCCATGTCGGCCACGGCGGACGGCAAGGGCTACTGGATCGTCAACTCCCACGGCGGGGTGGCCAACTACGGAGACGCGTCCTGGTGGGGCGGTCTGGCCTCGGCCAATCTCACCAGCCCGGTGGTCGGTTTTGCCGCCACGGGTGACGGCACGGGCTACTGGATGGTGACCGCCAGTGGTCAGGTCACCGCCTACGGATCGGCGACGACCGAGCCGTTGGGGGTTCCCGGCCCGCTGTCCTACGCCCCGGTGGTCGCCATGGCCCGGACCACCGATTCCAGGGGCTACTGGCTGCTCTCGGCCGACGGCACCGTCACTCCCTACGGGGATGCCACGAGCTACGGCTCGGTGGCGGGCAACTTTGTCGGCATCACGCCCACCCCCAGCGGCAACGGCTACTGGCTGCTGGCGGCCAACGGAGGCGTCTCGAACTTCGGTGACGCCGTCTGGTCGGGCAGCATGAAGGGCCGGCTCGGGGAGTCGGTGGCCGTCGGACTCGCGGCGGCGCCGTCGGGCTACTGGATCGCCACCAACAGCGGGAGGATCTCGAATCTCGGCGGCGCCTACTGGTATGGCGGCCTGGGGTAGCAGTCGTGCCACACTGGCCCATGGCCGGTGGGGACGACATCTCGACGCCGGCGGCCACCCTGGCCGCCATGGGGGCCTCACTGGTCGGCCTCGGCCTCGCGCGCTACTGCTTTGATCCCCTGGAGCCGGCCCTCGTGGTGGCCGGATGGTTCTCCAAGGGCGGGGCGGCCTTCCTGGCGGCGGCCAACCTCGGGGCCTACGTGTTCGGTGCCGTTTTCGGGGCGCCTCTCGCCCGCAAGATATCGGCCACCACCCTCCTGCGGGCCTCGATGGTGGCGGTCACCCTCTCGTTCTGGGCCTGCAGTGACCGGGCGTTGCCGTTCGGATGGTTCTTCGCCTGGCGGGCGGTCTCGGGTCTCGGGGGCGGACTGATCATGGTGCTCGCCACCACCACGGTGCTGGCCCACGTGGAGCACGACCGGCGGGGCTTTGTCAGCCAGATGTCCCTCTACGGGTTGAGCATCGGCATCGTGCTGGCCGGGGCGGTGGTTCCCTTCCTCATCGACCACGGGGTGACCTGGGCGTGGATCGGACTCGGTGTGGCCTCGGCGCTGGTCACCGGACTCACCTGGTCCATCTGGCCGGCCCCACCACCATGGGTGCCGCCTCCCCACGACCACCAGTCGCCCGGCACCAACCGCTTCTACGCCCAGTATGCGCTGGTGGCGTTCGGCTTCGTGCCCCACATGATCTTTCTGGTGGACTTCATCGCCCGCGACCTCGACCGGGGGGTGCGGACCGGCGCCAACTTCTTCCTCGTCTACGCCCTGGGTTCGGTCATCGGTCCGTTCCTGCTGGGCGCGCTCAGCGGACGCATCGGGGTCGCCTCGACCCTGCGGGCGGCCCTGCCCGTCCAGCTGGTGGCCGTTGCCCTGCCTCTGTGGTCGACCTCCACCCTTTCGTTGGCCGTTTCCTGCCTCCTGGCCGGACTGTGCGTGCCCGGACTGGTCTCGGTCTTCCTCGCCCGCTCCCAGGAGCTGGCGAAGGGCCACCTCCACTTCCACCGGGTCATCTGGGGCCGGGCCACGGCGGCCGTCGCCATCGCCCAGGCGGCCGATGCCTTCTTCATGGCCTGGCTGATCAGCCGCTACGCCTCGGCCTACACCGTGCTCTTCACCGTGGCCACGGTGGCCATGGTGCTGGCCATGGTGCTGGAGGTGGGTTCCGGGTCCCGGGCCGCCGCGAGTGGCAGACTCGCGACATGAACCGGATCTCCCGACTGTCCCTCGCCCTGCTCTCGTTGCTCGGCACCGGCCTCTTCGCCACCGCCTGCTCGTCTTCTTCGAGCTCGACCTCGACCACCGTGGTCGCCCCGGCCACCGTCAGCCAGGTGGTCTGGATGAACAGCTACGACTCCCCGGGCACCCCGGCCCAGTACAACAAGGTGGGCGTCGTGAAGATCGGCTCGCCCACCGCCAAGAACGTGCTCGTGCTCGAGCCCGGCACCTCGGGCGGCAGTGGCTACTTCGAACCGTTGGGCCGGTGGATCGTCTCGGCCAACCCCTCCTGGCAGGTGTGGTCGGTCGAACGGCGGGAGAACCTGCTGGAGAACCAGAGTGACCTCAACCTCTACAAGCAGCACAAGATCACCTCGGCCCAGCTCTACAACTACTACCTCGGCTACCTGAAGAACCCGGCCATCACGAACCACTACCAGCCGGTCAATCCGTCCACGGTCACCTTCGCCAAGCAGTGGGGCCTGAACGTGGCCGTCGAGGACCTGCACACGGTGATCGCAGCGGCCCACCAACTCGGGGGCAAGGTGGTTCTCGGAGGCCACTCGCTGGGCGGTGCCGTGGTGACGGCCTATGCGACCTGGGACTTCAACGGAACGCCCGGGGCCGACGGGCTGGCCGGCCTTGTCTTCATCGACGGCGCCTCGGAGAACCAGGTCGAGTCGGCGACAGCCGCCACCACTGCGCTTGACACGTTGAACGCCTCCTCGTCGTCGCCGTGGCTGGTCTTCGGTGGCATTCCGGCTCCCTTTGCCGGACTGTTCGAGTCGACCGGCGCCGGTGCCGCCTACGAAGACCCGAACTCGGCTTCGCTGGCCCAGACCTCCGGTCTGCTGCCGGCGGCCATCGTGCCGCCGGTTCCGGCCACCAACCTCGGTCTCTACGGCTACGCCCTCAACACCCTGACCTCCCCGCCGTCGCTGGCCGCCGCCCAGGGCCATCTGGGGGCGGGCCTGACCGACACGAAGCCGCTGGCCGGGTGGAACTCCACCGGGGCCCTGTCGCCGATCCGGCGCTTTGCCACCATGTTCTACTCACCCGAACTCCAGAACGCCGACGGCGTGGAGTGGTACTTCCCGCAGCGTCTGACCGACGACTCGGCGACGGTCGACAACGGCAACGCCAACCCGGCCCAGAGTGTGCTCGGCGTGAAGGCCACCATGGGCCACGATCTTCCGAAGACCCTCCTCATGTATGCGTTCGGGGCCAAGCTCTTCGGCGTCCACGCCATCACCTCCACCGAGGCGCTGGCCGCCCAGTCGGGGATCCCGGCCGCCAACCTGACCCTGGTGGACCGCCAGTCCACCTACGCCCACAACGACCCGGCGGCGGCCTATCCGACCAACGACTTCTACCAGGGTCTGCTGCCCTTCCTGAAGAAGATCGGCTAGCCGGCTCGTTCCGTCCGGTTTCCTTGCCCCCGGTCCCTTCCACCCGGTCCATTCGGCCCGGGCCGGGAACGACAGCCTGACCTGCCTCAGCCGGCCAGGGAGACGGCCAGGGGGGCCAGGGCGACGATGAGCAGGGCGGCCAGCACCATGGCCACCGAGGCGGCCGCTCCGGTCAGGGGGTCCTCACCCATGGCCTGGGCCGTTCCGATCCCGCTCGAGATCCCGCCGAGGGCGGTCCCGCGGGCCACCGGGTCATCGACCCGGACCAGGTCGAGCAGCCAGGGGCCGACCAGGGCGCCGATCAGTCCGGTGGTCACGGTGAAGCCGGCCACCACGCTGTCATCGAGGTGGAGATGGGGCGCGAGGCCGAGGGCGACCGGCGTGGTGGCGGACTTGATGACGAAGATCTGTTGCAACATGGGAGCCAGTCCGCACAGGCGGGCCACCGCCACACCGACCACCATGGAAGCCAGGGTTCCCGCCACGAGGGCGACCACCACGGGGAGAACGTGGTCGACCAGGATCCTCCGGTGTCGGTAGAGGGGGACGGCGAGCGCCACCGTGGCCGGGTTGAGGAACCACCGGATGATGTTCCCCCCGTGGTTGTAGCCGGCCAGATGCAGCCCCGAGAGTCCGACGACCACCATGATGACCGGGGTGGCGAGGAAGATCGGCACCGTGAACGTCGACCGCCACCGATGGTGCACCCACCGGGCCCCGGCATACGCCCCGAGGGTCAAGATGATGGCCGCCACGGCTTCGACGGCCGTCACGGTTTCCGGCCCCGGGCGAGGTGGCGGGCCAGGTGCTGGGAAAGGCCACCGACGACCACGATGCCGGTGGCGATGGCGACCACCAGTCCCGCCAGAAGGGCCCATCCGTCGCTCCGGATCAGTGCGCCGTAGCCGAGGAGACCGACCGCCACCGGGATGAAGAAGAAGGCCAGGTGTCGGTTGAACAGGCCGGCAGTCGGTTCCAGCCACTCGAGGCGCAGCGCCCGGGTGCCCAACAAACCGAGCAGGAGCAGCAGGCCGATCACGTTGCCGGGCACCGGGATGACGTGGGCCATCCACTGACCCACTTCGTTCAGGCCCACGAGGATTCCGAGGGCCAGGACGGCCGTAACGGCGGTGATGGCCCGGGTTCGCATGACAGGGATGCTAAGCGTGTGCTTGGCTACGGGCATGAGATCCCTGGGAACCACCGGAGTACGGGTCAGCAACCTCTGTCTGGGCGCCATGATGTTCGGCGCCTGGGGCGAGCCGGACCATGACGAATCGGTCCGGATCATCCACCGGGCCGTCGATGCGGGGATCAACTTCATCGACACGGCCGACGTCTACTCCTTCGGGGAGTCGGAGATCATCGTCGGCAAGGCGCTCGCCGGGCTGGACCGGGACAAGATCGTCCTCGCCACCAAGGTCCACAGCCCGATGTCGGGCGACCCCAACGAGCAAGGCAACTCCCGGCGCTGGATCATCGCCGAGTGCGAGAACAGCCTGCGCCGTCTCGGCACCGACTACATCGACCTCTACCAGATCCACCGGCCCCGGCCCGACATCGACATCGACGACACGCTCTCCGCCCTGAGCGACCTCGTCCACCAGGGCAAGATCCGCTACGCCGGCTCGTCCACCTTCCAGCCGTCCCAGGTGGTGGAAGCCCAGTGGACGGCCGAGCGTCGGCAGCGGGAACGGTTCCGGACCGAACAACCGCAGTACTCGATGCTGATGCGGGGCATCGAAGCCGAGCTGCTGCCGGTCTGCCAGCGCTACGGCATGGGTGTCCTCTCCTGGAGCCCGCTGGCCGGGGGCTGGCTGTCGGGTACCTTCGGGGATGGCAAAGAGAACACCTCGCGTCGCTCGGCCATGCTGCCCGAGCGCTACGACCTCACCCGGCCGGAGAACCAGGCCAAACTGGCCGCCGTCATCGAGCTGCAGAAGCTGGCCGACGAGGTGGGCCTTCCCCTGATCAGCCTGGCACTCGCTTTCGTGCTGTCCCATCCCGGGGTCACCAGTCCGATCATCGGCCCCCGCACCATGGAACAGCTGGAAGCCCAGCTCGAAGCGACCGACATCCGGCTCGAGGCCTCGGTCCTCGACCGGATCGACGCCATCGTGCCTCCGGGGCGCAACGTCGGGGGCGAGGATCCGGGCTGGACCCCTCCGGCCGTGGAGCAGGCGAAACTCCGCCGGCGCTAGGTCCGGGCGTCCACCGCCACGACGGCCGGGACGAACCCTCCATACTGCACGCCGTCGGTGACCACGGCGTTCAGCCGTGAACCCCAGTTGGCCACGATCTGGTTGCGGGTGAAGCTTCCCTGCCACAGGCCCCGTTCCCACGGGTCGGCCCCGGTGATCAGTCCGCTGAAGTGGGTGAAGTCCTGGATGTCGGCCACGAT
>CAITPI010000115.1 GCA_903894295.1 uncultured Acidimicrobiaceae bacterium | reverse complement strand
GGTGCTCGTGCCCAACTACATCCTCATGGTTCTGGACCTGGTGGCGGTCGTCCTCGCCCGGTGGATTCCGTGGCCGGTCTTCGTCTTCATCTGTTGTGACTGGCTCTATGCGCTGTTGCCCCTGTTCACCGACCGGGAGCACCACGCAGTCTCGGGCATGGATACCGAGGGCCTGATCCAGGTTCCGGCCGGTGCCAGCCGGGACGAGGACAGGAACCCGTTGGCCTCCGACGACGAGGATGGCGCTCCGGTCGACTGAGACCCGCTGTCGACCCGGTGCCGGAGTCGACGATCAACTCAGGGAATCGGTGATTCGGCAAGAAAGGCGAGGAGTTTCGACCGCCGTCGGCGGATCAGCGCCAACGAGACGTTCTGGCCGAGTCGGGTCACCACCAGGGAAACCGCCACGCTGATCAGCACGCCGAGGCCCAGCCGGGAGTCGGGGATGTGCTGGTGCGTGACATCGGAAACGCTGATGTTCCACGCCAGGAAGGCGGGCACGGTGAGCATCACCCCGAGAAGGGGAACCAGTCCATACGGGACGAGGGTGAGCAGTCCGAAGCGGCCCAGGTTCGGCCAAAAGGGCTTGCGTTGCGCCAGTCGCTGTCGGAACGCAAGCTTGTGAAACGGCCAGATGATGCCGACCCAGGGGGTGACGGCCAGCGTGGTCACCGGGACGAACACGATCCAGACGCCGCCGTAGAAGGTGGCCAGCCAGTGCCCGTCGGTCAATCCGTAGATGACGGTGAGGACCAGGCAGAGGGGAGTGACGAGCGCCCAGATCACTGCAGCTCGGGCCCACAACATGCGGCGCAGGATGGCCGGGGAGTCGATGGCGGCGATCATCCGGTGGGCATCGGGGGCAATCATGTTCGTGGCCGGTACGTCCGAGTACATCCACAAGGCCAGAAAAACGGCGAACACCGCACTTCCGTGCAGGTCGAAGACACTGTCTTTCAGTCCGGGCGGGAGGAAGAACCAGGCCGAGGTCATCAGGGCCCCGTTGACGGCGAGCGTGGTCAGCGTGTCAAAGGTCGGCCGGAACACCCGGGCCCATTCGACCCGGAACGCTTCGCCCAGCGACGAGGGAAGCACGTCGGCCGGATCGGTCGGCCCGTATCCCGGTGGCGTCAAGGCCGGCGTCCCGGGCTGTCGGGGGAGGACGACGGGAGCCGGGATCCGCCTGGAATGTCGGAAGCTTCACTGTCTCCTTGGTCCATGGGCGAACCCTACCGGCTGGCCCGGGTGACCGGTGGTGCCAGCACCCTTTCGGCCGGTTCCCTCCGGCTGTCGGGGCTCGTCGGAGGGCGTGCCACACCCCCCGACTAAAGTCCGCCCCCCACTTCTCCCGGCCACATCCGGTGTCCGGCGAGTGTTCTTCAGGAGGAAGATGACCAACCCCACCGAGTTCCTGCACGGCACCACCGATGGCACGGCGAAACCCCGCGACATCCTCGGCATCCAGTTCCATGCCCACCAGATGGGGTCCTACCCCCACCTGGTGGTCCATACCTTCCGGCCGGCCCTGGCTCCGCTCGATGTGGTCCTTGACGGTTCCCGCCTGGTCGGAACGGTGCAGGCGTTCGGAGTGGTGACGGTCATGGCGGCCGCCGACGAGTGGGTGGTCCTGGCCGACGTCACGGCCCACGAGGCCAGCGTGTACGTGGCGGCCGCGACCCCGGAACAGGCCGAGGGCGTGATCGACCGGCTGCGCAGCCGGGCCAGGCCGGAGGACACCGGTGAACTTTCGGTGGCGTTCTGGCGGACCCGCATGTCGATGCCCCTCCGGTCCAACCGGACGGTGGAGATCACATCGTGGGACCCGATCCGCCCCAACTATCCCGATGCCGTGGGGTCCCGCCTGGACAAACTGATGGCTCGTCGGGAGATCGGAACCGACGACGGCCGTCTGCTGCTCTTCTGGGGCCAGCCGGGCACCGGAAAGACGACGGCCGTCCAGGCCCTCATGCAGGCCTGGGCGCCGTGGTGCGAGACCCACCTCATCACCGACCCCGAGAAGTTCCTCCTCGACGCCCAGTACGTGACCACCGTGGCCGAGTCGGCCGAAGGGCGCCTCGCCCCGGCCCTGGACGGCACCCGACCGGAGATGCCATGGAAACTGGTCGTGCTCGAGGACGTGGACGAGTTCCTGCGGGCCTCGGCCCGGAAGGACTCCCAGGCACCACTCGGCCGGCTGCTGAACCTCACCGACGGCGTTCTCGGGCGCTCGACCCGGGTGGTCTTCCTCCTGACCACCAACGAAGACGCCGGACGGATCAGTCCGGCCCTGATCCGGCCCGGCCGCTGCCTCGACCAGGTGGAGTTTCCCCGCTTCCGCCGCTCGGAAGCGGCCCGCTGGTTGGCCGGGAGTGCCCCGGCCCCGACCGGCGACGCCAGTCTGGCCGAACTGTTTGCCGCCCGACGGACCGGTGAACGCTTCGGGACCGAAGCAGTGCTGACCGGCTCCTACCTCTAGGACCCCCTTACGGACCCGTTCCGGTTGCGGAGCGGGTCCGTGGGGTTCCGCCTTCATCGGGTCGGCCCGGTGGCGGGAGTTGACCACTACTGTGCTTCTTGCGTCCGGCGGTCAAGGTGTCGGGCCCGAAGGACGGAGTGTGCAGCATGTTGAACGTGAACGACCAGGCGGTGGATCTGGCCCTGCTGGCTTTTCGCCTGCTGCTCGGCGGGGTGTTCATGGCCCACGGCGTCAACCACATCATCGGGGGAGGCAAGATCTCCGGGACCGGCAAGTGGTTCGAGTCGCTCGGCATGAAGCCCGGCTGGTTCCATGCGTGGACGGCGTCCATCACCGAGATCGTGGCCGCCGTGCTGCTGGTGGTCGGCCTCGCCGTGCCGTTGGCCTGCGGCATGATCATCGGGGTGATGCTGGTGGCCTGGATCACCAACCACCGCAAGAACGGCTTTTTCACGTTCCGGCCCGGTGAAGGGTGGGAGTACGTGATGGTGCTCACGGTCTGCGGCTTCATCCTCGCCATCCTCGGCGCCGGTCAGTGGAGCCTCGACAATGCCCTCGGCTTCACCAAACTGAACGGCTGGATCGGCCTGGTGGTCGCGGCCGTCGTCGGGATTGGTGGAACCTTCGGCCTGCTGGGCGTGTTCTGGCGGCCCGAGAAGAAGTCGGCCTGAACCTAGGCGGCAGCCACCGCCGGGAGGACCGGGGCGTCGGGCACCGTGTTTCCCAGCCGGGCCCGACGGTTCTCGAGGGCCCAGCCGGGACCCCGGAAGACGTAGGAAAGACGCTCCCGCCAGGTGGTGGATTGGGCCACGTCGGCCAGCATGTCCCGGAACTCGTGGGAGATGACCCGCTGGGGCCGGAAGGTGCGGATGTTGGTGGTGAGTCCGTAGGTGACCGGTTCGACCTCGGGTTCGAAGGTGCCGAACAGCCGGTCCCAGGTGATGAGGATCCCCCCGTGGTTCCGGTCGAGATACTGACGGTTGGAGCCGTGGTGGACCCGGTGGTGGCTGGGGGAGTTCAGGACCGCTTCCGGAGCGCCCATCTTTCCGATGGTCTCGGTGTGGACCCAGAACTGGTAGATGAGGTTGAGCCCCCGGGCCGTCGACATGAGTTTGGGTCGGATGCCGAACAGGCAGGCCACACCGTAGGGGATGGTGTTGGAGAACGAGTCGGTCACCGGCTGGCGGAGTGCGGTCGAGAGGTTGTAGCGCTCACTCGAGTGGTGGACCACGTGGGAGGCCCACAGGTAGCGCACCTCGTGCATCAGGCGGTGGTTCCAGTAGTAGATGAAGTCCCAGGACACCATGGCGGCCGCGAGGGCCAGTGGGCCCGAGCCGAGATCGGGGAGGAACCGCTTCCCCCAGAGCCGGGTGCCGGTCATGGCCTGGGAGACGGTGGCCACGACCGAGACGGCGCCGAGGGCCAGCGCACCCGGTCCGGTGACCGAGGCGATCTGGCGGGCCGTCGACTGTTCGTCGGTGCGACCTTCGTCGTTGATTCCCTGGCTGTTCCGCCGGTCCCAGATGTCGGCCGCCGTGGTGGCGGCACCGAGGGCGAGGGCGGTGGCGGCCAGGGCCCGACCGGTGCGACTGCGGCCCAGCCGCAACGGCTTGAGCAGTTTGGGCAGGACCACCGGGGTGAGCAGGCTGATGGTGCCCATGGACAGCGAGGTCAGGGTGTCCCGGCGTTCATACTGTCCGGCCTGGGTCTCCTGCCGGTTCCGGCGGCCCCGCAAGACGGCGTACTCGATCCCCATGGCCGCGAAGTAGAACGGAACGGCCGCCTCGGCCGGATCCCGGGGCTTGGTGATGGTGAGACGCATCCCTCCAGTGTGGTCCGTTTTCCGGTTTGGTGCTACTCACCACCCGGACGCCCTGGCCGCCACGGGGCGACCAGGCACGCTCAACGCTGCTGGGTGACGTGCACGGTGAAGCCGGGGAACTGGTTGGGCGCCGGCAGGGGAATGGTGGCACCGCTGTCTCCGCCGAGCTGGTTCTTCAGCTGGATGACCGTGTAGTACTGGACGATGGGCCAGAACTGCTGGGCCGGAAGGTCGCTGGACGAGCAGCCGTTGATGCCGAACTTGGCCAGCTGCGGCGTGGTGAAGTGGTGGGCCACCGCATACGAGATGAGACCACCGCCCGAGCGGATGCCGGTGCAGATGTCGGTATAGGTGTTGTGGCCTTCGCCGCTGATCTCGACCAGGGCCTTGGGGCCGTGGAAGTTGTCGTAGGTGGATGTCACGCTGGACGGCGGCACCACGGTGTCGCCCTCGGCCCCGATGAGCATCACCGGCTTGGTCGAGGGCTGACCGGTGGGTGGCACCGGCGCCCAGCCGACCGCCGTTTTCACGTTGGGAACGTTGAGGGCGTTTTCGGCCGTGCCGCCACCGGCCGAGTGGCCAACGGCCGCCACCAGATTGGGGTTGGCGGCGTCGTGGAGTACGGACGAAGAAGATCCGGCCTCACCGAGCAGCACGCGGAGCGAGGTGGCCATGGTCGCCGAGTCCTGGGCGGCGGTCGGCTTGGTCTTGGACTGGAGGACCTGGGCGGCCAGGCCCCGCTCGAGATAGTCGGCACTGACCACGACATAGCCCCAGGAGGCGATGCCGATCAGCAGGTTCGAGTAGTAGAGCCGTTCCCCGCCGTAGCCGTGGCTGAACAGCACCACCGGATAGTGGTTGGGCGCAGCCTGGGGGGCGAGATAGGCATCCAGGGTGGTGGTGATGTTGTACTGCGCCGGCAGCACCGCCTGGTAGGCGGTCGGCAGGGTCGACGCCTCGGTATACGAGTAGCGGGCATGTCCGACGGCGGCGGCCGTGGTGGTCGGGTAGTAGACCGTGGCGTACCGCTCGCCGTAGGTCGAACCGGCCGACCCGAGATCAAGGGTGGTCACCCCCACCGGGTCCGGTCCGGGGTGCTGGTAGGGATAGGGCGCCTTGGCGGGCGCCGTGACGGCCGTCGTGGTGGTGGCTGGGGTGGAACTGCCCGACGAGCAGCCGGCCAGAAGGACGGTCAGCCCCACGGTGGCGACCAGAGCGTGGCGAAGTGCGTTTGGGTGTTCCATGGCATCCCCCTGAATCGGTCCGAACCCCCCGGTCCCGGCCAAGGCGAACCTTACTGCGGAACGTCGGATGGAAGAAGGTTGTCACTGGAGCGCGGCCGGCCCGGCGGTTTCCCCGGTGCCCGCGGGGCCCGGACCGGGTCCAAGACGGCGTTCGGGTGGGTGGCTAGAACGAGTTCTATACTTTGACCCCACAGGGCCCGACCGTCGGGTCAGCCACGACCGGAGCTCCACGCCGCTCCGGACTGCCTGGGAATGGCAGTCCGGCGAGCACGACCCGGCGGGGTGCAGGACGGGTACGTAACCAACGATCCACGGCGCACGGCGCACGTGGCCAAACAAGGGAGCCATCATGGCGAAACCGGTCATTGTCGAAGCAGTCCGCACGCCCATCGGCAAGCGGAACGGATGGATGTCGGGTTTCCACGCCGCCGAACTCCTCGGCCATGCCCAGGTCGAGCTGGTCAAGCGGGCCGGACTCGATCCGGCCGAGGTCGACCAGATCGTCGGCGGATGCGTCACCCAGGCCGGCGAACAGGCGTCGAACGTGACCCGCACCGCCTGGCTGAGCCAGGGAATGCCCTACGAAGTGGCTGCCACGACCGTCGACTGTCAGTGCGGCTCGGCCCAGCAGGCCAACCACTTCGTGGCCAACCTCGTCAACGCCGACGCCATCGAGGTCGGCATCGCCTGCGGCGTGGAAGCCATGAGCCGGGTCGGTCTCGGGGCCAACGCTTACAACGGTCCGGGCCGGTCTCGTCCCGATGTCTTCCCGTGGGACATGCCCGACCAGTTCGGGGCGGCCGAGCGGATCTCGCAGAAGTACGGCATCACCCGCGACGACGTGGACTGGCTTGGTTTCGAGTCACAGCGCAAGGCCGCCCAGGCCGTCGCCGAAGGCCGGTTCGACCGCGAGATCGTTCCGCTCGAGGTTCCCGTCATGGGCGCCGAGGGTCCGACCGGGGAGACCATGTTGGTCACCAAGGACCAGGGACCCCGGGAGACGACCCGGGAAGGCCTGGCCGGCCTCAAGACGGTGCTGCCGGACGGTATGCACACGGCCGGCAACTCGTCCCAGATCTCCGACGGAGCGGCCGCCGTGCTCTGGATGTCCGAGGACAAGGCCAAGGCCACCGGGATGCGCCCCCGGGCCCGGATCGTGGCCCAGACCCTGGTCGGCTCCGACCCCTACTACCACCTCGACGGCCCCATCGCCGCCACCAGTGATGTCCTGAAGAAGGCCGGCATGACCATGGCCGACATCGACATCTTCGAGGTGAACGAGGCGTTTGCCTCGGTTGTGATGTCCTGGGGCAAGGTGCACGAGGTCGACTGGGACCGGGTGAATGTGAACGGCGGGGCCATCGCCCTCGGCCACCCGGTGGGCTCCACCGGGGCCCGGTTGATCACCACGGCCCTCCACGAACTCGAGCGCTCCGACAAGTCGGTCGCACTGATCGCCATGTGCTGCGGTGGCGCCCTGGCCACCGGCACCATCATCGAGCGGATCGCCTGAGTTTTCCTCCGCCCGGGTCCTTCGGGCCGGATGGGCCCGAAGGTCCCTCCGACCTGCACCAGACACCAGACACCAGACACCACGAATCAAGCGCCAAGGGAGAACCGAGAGCATGAGCCCCGCCATCGGCACCGAGCACCTCAACTACGAAGTGGTCGGCACCACCGCCATTGTGACCATGAACCGTCCGGAGAAGAAGAACTCGCTCTCCGGGGCGATGCTGGTCGGAATGGTCGACGCCTGGTACGAGATCGATGCCAACGACGACATCCGGTGCGCCATTCTGACCGGGGCCAACGGCACCTTCTGCTCGGGCATGGACCTCACCTCGATGGCCGGTCCCGGCAACGAGGATGTGGCGGCCCGGATGGCCGAAGATCCCGATCTCCACTGGAAGGCCCTGCTGCGTCACTACCAGCTGAAAAAGCCGCTGATCGCCGCGGTGGAAGGGTACGCCGTGGCCGGTGGGACCGAGATCCTCCAGGGCACGGACATCCGGGTGGCGGGTGAGGGCGCCACCTTCGGGCTCTTCGAGGCCAAGCGGGGCCTTTACCCCCTGGGTGGCTCGGTGGTGCGCCTGATGCGCCAGATTCCCTACACGGTGGCCATGGACCTCCTGTTGACGGCCCGGGCGGTGCCCGCCCCCGAAGCGAAGGAGATCGGACTGATCGGCCACGTGGTGCCCGACGGTACGGCCCTGGAAAAGGCCATGGAGATCGCCGAGGTCATCGGGGCGAACGGACCGCTGGCCGTGGAAGCCATCAAGGCGTCCATCCGCGCCACCGACGGCATGTCGGAGGCCGAGGCCCTGGCCAAGGACCTCGAGTTCGGTTGGCCGATCTTTGCCTCGGAGGATGCCGCCGAGGGCCAGCGGGCGTTCGCCGAGAAGCGCCCTCCAAACTTCCAGCGCAAGTAGTCCTGCGCCGTGACCATCCCCATCGACGAGAGCGATCTCGCCCGTCTCCGGTTCGCCGAAGCCCTACGTCCACTGATCCTCCTCGGCGTGTCCGGCAGTGTTGACGATGACGCCTTCCGGGAGGCAGCCGTGGCCCTCGAGGCCATTTCCGACCGGCTTCGGCCGCAGGACACCGGGGTGCGTCGGACCCGTCGGCCGCCGGATGCGTCACGGCCAACCACCGAGTACTTCCCGACCAGCCCGATCGCCGGGTTGATCAACCCGATTGCCCCGCCGGTCCGCTTCGAGGTGGTTCCCGGGACGGATGGCGGTTACGACGAGATCCGGGCCGATGCCTACTTCGACTATCCCTACGAAGGCCCCCCGAACTGCGTCCATGGCGGCGTGATCGCCGAGGCGTTCGACGAAGTGCTGGGCGCAGCCAACATGGTGGCCGGCAATCCGGGGATGACCGGGACACTCACGGTCCGCTACCGGAAGCCGACGCCACTGCGGGCCCATCTCACCCTGGTGGGTCGGTGCGTTGGCCGGGACGGTCGCAAGGTGACCACGTGGGGCGGGATCTACGACGGCGACGTCCTCACGGCCGAAGCCGAAGGACTGTTCATCACCGTCGGACCCCGTCAGATGCTGGCCATCGCCGAGCAGAACTCGGCCAGCGGAAACGACGAACTGCTCGAGGTGATGCGAAGCAACGTCGAGGCATGGGAGGCCGAGCAGGCCGCCTCCGGTGAGAGCGGTTCCTGACGCCAGATCTACCCGTGGGACGGGACCCGTCGTGCCCGGGGTGTGCCCCTGGCCGTTTGGACTCAGGCCGGTTCAACGGCCGTCCGGGAAACGACTCCGGTACCGTCAGCCGGGGAACGGGGCGAACGGGGCGACCGAGGTGACCGCAGCAAGGGGCAGCGCTCCATAGAGGTGCGGAAACACCTGTTCGCCGACCGCCTCCCAAACCAGAAGTCCGGCCACCGCAGAGGGATCGATCTCGAGCAGGATGACGTCGTCCTGTCCGGCGTAGTAGCGCCGGGCGGTGTCCTCCACCTGGGCGCGGGTCGAGCAGTGGATGAAGCCCTCCTCGGCCAGCGACCGGCCGACGGTCGACCGGTCGTAGTCGAGGCCGGATGCCTCGGCCCGTCGCCACTCGACGCCTAGCGCGAGGTGGTAGATCGGTTCCACCGGTCTTGCGCCGGGGTCCTAGATCTTCTCCCGGCCCTCCCAGTAGGGGTCGCGCAGCTTGCGCTTGTAGAGCTTGCCGTTGGGATCGCGGGGCATCTCGTCCGTGAAGTCGATCGACTTCGGCATCTTGAACTTCGCCAGCCGGCTGCTGCAGAACTCGAGGATTTCGGCGGCGAGGGCATCGGAGGCCACCTGGCCCTCGGCCGGTTCGACCACGGCCTTGACCTCCTCGCCCCAGTCGTCGTTGGGGATGCCGAAGGCGGCGGCGTCACCCACGAGCGGGCACGAGAGCAGCACGTTTTCGATCTCGGCCGGGTAGATGTTGGCTCCGCCGGAGATGATCATGTCGATCTTGCGGTCACGGAGGAAGAGATAGCC
>CAITPI010000114.1 GCA_903894295.1 uncultured Acidimicrobiaceae bacterium | reverse complement strand
CTCGTGGGCGCCCTGACCCCTTGGGGAGTGCAGGGACACCGAGGGAACCTCAGTCCCGCCGGGCCCAGAGTTCGATCTCGACTTCGGCCCCCATGGGCAGGGCCGCCACACCGACCACGGAACGGGCCGGGCGGTGGTCCCCGAAGGCCGCCACGTAGGTCTCGTTGACCGCCGGATACGTCGTCATGTCGGTGACAAACACCGTGGTCTTCACCACGTCGGAGAGCGTCGCCCCGTGGGCGGCGAGCAGTGCTTCGGCGTTCTTCAACGCCTGGGCCAACTGGGCGGCCGCCCCTCCATCGACCAGTGTGGGTGGCGTGCCTTCGACTGAAGGCTGCAGGCCGAGCTGACCCGAGGTAACCAGCCAACCACCCGAGGTCACGATCGGGGAATAGGGACCGATGGGAGTACTCATGGCCTGATTGTAAGGGTTGCCCCGGAGGGCGGGAGGGTTCGCCTCAGCGTCGGCCGACTCCGGCCCGGTCGATGGGCCACGCCTCTGGACAACCCCCGGCCCACCAGGCGGCCGCGGCGACGGCCGCCATCACTGCGTCCGATCCGTTCACGGGAGGTCCGTCGCTCTCCTCGATGGCCACGACCACCTTCGGCATGGCCCGGGCCTGAAGGACTCCATACGAGCGGATGGTGAGATCCCGGATCTCACCATCGTCGTCCACGGCCACCCCTTCCGACCGGACCCAACCGAGTCCCTGGTGGACGGCGCCGATGCAGTAGCTCGTGAGCACCACCGGGTCGAGAACCGATCCGGCCGCCACGGTGACGAACACCTCGTCGGAGGCGTCCATCCGGGCGGTGGCGGTCGCCCCGTTGGGCGCCGTCACCTCGAAGGTCACACCCCATTGGTCGGACGACTCCCCGGCCCGGGCCACGGCGGCCAGCACGGCGGCCTCGGCCCAGACCGCAGCCCGGAGATCGAGCGAGACGGCCGGCCCTGGAACCGGCACGGCCTCCACCACAAGGGACGGAGCCACCCGGGCCACCTCGGAGGTGATCCGGTCCCAGGCGGCCGGGTCAACCCCCACCCCCACGCCCACCTTCAACCGTCCATGTCCCGAGGCATCGATTCCCCCGGCCACCGGAGGCCGCTTGGGACCATGGCGCACGACGTCTTCCCGGGACCACACCACCGAGACCGTGCGGCCCCACTCATCGGCCAACCGCCGGGCATCGTCGGCCACCGGAGAGGACAACTTGCCGCCAAAGGCGCCCCCGTTGCCCACCGGCGACGCCGGCTCGCCCCCGGGTTCACACCAGGACGCATCGGGCTCGAGGTAGGCCGGCTCCACCCAGGTGGTGCGGAGGCGATGGAGGAAACTTCCTTCCGGCATCTCGACCGGGTAACTCAGAGGCACCGTCGTGTTGCGCCCCTGGACCTTGCCCGCCAACTTCCGGGCTTCGGCCAGAGAGGAGCCGACGGAGTAGTCACCGGCGCCATCCGGCACGGCGACCAGGGAGTCGGCCGGTGCCAGATCGTTGGCAAAGCCACCCCGGCCCAGCGTCACCTCGGGGCCAACCCGTTGGGTCACGCCACCTTCCAGTTCGGCCCGTCGGGCCGCCCGGGCAAAATCGCGGTCACCGCCATCGACCAGGCCATCGGCAACCCGGGCCGCCGCTTCGGTGACGGACTGCCAGCCGGTGCAGCGACACAGATGGGCCAACAGCGCCTGGTTGACCTCCTGGGGCGAGGACTCCGGTCGCCACCGGGCCGGGGCGGCATCGGTGGTTCCAGACTCCGGATCCGCTTCCGGAAACAGTGCGGCCAGTCGCATGATGATGCCCGGAGTGCAGAATCCGCACTGGCTGCCTCCGGTCGCCACCAGCGCATCGGCCCAGGCCGACCGGGCCGTCCCGGACAGTCCGTCGAGGGTGGTGACGGTTCGCCCTGCCACCCGGCGGACCGGAGTGACACACGCCACCCGGGGGGCACCGTCAATCCAGACCGTGCAACAGCCACACTGGCCCTGGGGACTGCATCCGTCCTTCAGGGTGGTCAGTCCCAACTCGCCCCGGAGAACCTCCAGCAAGGTCCGCCCGTCATCAGCCACCGAGACTTCACGGCCATCAACCGTCAGCGAAAGTTGCCCGTCGGGCCCATCGGAACTCATGAGAAAACCCTTCTGCGGCCCGACCGGTTGCCCGACAGTTCCCGGGACCCGGTCCCCGACGGCCCGCGCAGGACCGGCCGGTTCGTCGGGCCTAGCTGAAGGAGGAGCCGCAGCCGCAGGTGCGCGTGGCGTTCGGGTTCGTCACGTGGAAGCCGGCATCCTGGAGACCGTCGCTGTAATCCAGCGTGGAGCCCTTCAGAAGATCGGCACTCTGCTCGTCGACCACCACCTTGACGGTGTTGAACTCCCGGATGATGTCGGTCTCGTCGATGTCCGCTTCGAAGAACATCTCGTAACTGAAGCCCGAGCACCCACCCGGACGCACGGCGATCCGCAAGGCGAGTGCGTCGTTGCCTTCCTGGGCCAGCAGTTCGGCCACCTTGGCGGAGGCGGCGTCGGTCAGCGTCACGGGATTCGGCTTCTTGCCAATGGAAACGGTCTGCATGGTCGAACTCATCGACGTCCTCCTCGGGGATTGGGCATTACCATCGTATCCCTTCGGGCCCGTCCGCAGAACGTCGGCGCCGAAGGGAACTGCCGGTTCGGCCACTACATTTTATCTTGTGGATGCTCCCGACTTCCCGGACAACACAAATGCACCTGGGGCTCCGGTCACCGAAGAGGCCGTCCGGGAGGCCCTGCGGGGCGTGATTGACCCCGAACTCGGGGCCGACATCGTCGAACTGGGCATGGTCACCGGCATCGGTGTCGCCGGGGCCCGGGTAACGGTCAACGCCGCCCTCACCGTGGCCGGCTGTCCGTTGCGGGCCCAGATCACCGCCGACATCAAGGCCCAGGTGGGGGCCGTGTCCGGCGTCGACGCCGTCGATGTGACGATGGGCGTGCTTGATGCGGAGGGCCGCAAGGCGGTCATGGACCGGGCCCGTCGCCTGGCCCAGGAAGACCCGCCGGCCACCGACATCCCGGCCGGGACCAGGGTCATTGCCGTTGCCTCGGGCAAAGGCGGGGTCGGGAAGAGTTCGATCACGGCCAACCTGGCCATGGCCCTGGCCCGTCAGGGGTCCACCGTCGGTGTGCTCGATGCCGACATCTGGGGCTTCTCCATTCCCCGCCTGATGGGAATCCACGGTGACGTGGAGGCCCGGGACAAGAAGATGGTGCCCCTGGAGCGGACGGTCGGAGCCGGTCGGGTCCGGGTCCTGTCCATGGGACTGCTCGCGGGTGAGGAGGACGCCATCATGTGGCGGGGGCTCATCCTCAACCGGGCCGTCCAACAGTTCCTTCAGGACGTGCACTGGGGTGACCTCGACTACCTGCTGATCGACATGCCGCCCGGAACGGGCGACATCCAGATGGGTCTGGCCCGGATGATGCCGCGCACCGAGGTCGTTGTGGTCACGACACCGCCGCTGGCCGCCCAGAAGGTGGCCACCCGGGCGGCCGCCATGGCCCGCAAGAGCCATCTGCGGGTGGTCGGCGTCATCGAGAACATGAGTGGCTTCACCTGCGGACACGGCGAGACCCACCACCTCTTCGGCCAGGGTGGCGGAGCCCGGCTGGCCACCCAGATCGGCGTGCCGCTCCTCGGTTCGATCCCCCTTCACCCGTCGGTGACCCTTGGAGGTGACGAAGGCGAGCCGGTGGCCCTGAATGACGACTCCCCGCTGGCGGAACTGTTCGCATCGATGGCACAGGCCCTGGCCGACCAGACCCCGCCCGAAGCCATGGAAGGCTGTTCGGCCCGGATGCTCCAGCATGTCGAAGCGGCCGTGGCGGCCGGCCTCGACGCCTGAACCCGGTATCGCCGGGCCGGATCACGCCGGTTTCAGGGCGTGGCGTCCTCCGCAGCCATCCCGGGAGAAGTCTTTGGTCCCCACGCCCGGTTGGCGGCCTGCTGCATCTCTTCGGAGATCTCGCCATCGTCGGCCCGGGAAGCCATCGCCTCCTCGTATCCTTCGTCACCCGGACGAAGCACGGTCAGTTGTCCGTCGTCGAAGAGAACGATCGGCAGGATGGCCGGCACCTCGGTCACGTTCCGGGCCCAGGCCATCAACGCAGTGGTGTCGGAGTACTGGCCGATGGCCGTCAGGTTGGCCACCGTCGGCGGCAGAAGCTCGAGATCGCCCGCCTCGCAGAGCGAAAGCGCCTCCTCGGGACGGATCCAGGTGCTGTCCACTGTCTCACCGTCATCGTGGCGGGCCACCTGCCCGGGCGGGGCGGCTGTCAGGAAGAACCGGGTGTCGTAGCGCTTGGGTGACAACTCGGGCGTAATCCAGTGGCTGACGTAGTTCACGGCATCGACGGCGAGGACGAGGCTTTCGCGTTCACACACTTCGGCCAGGGTGACCTCCCCGGCGTAGACGGCCAACCGCCAGGCGGCAAAACGTCGGGCCACCTCCGGGTCGGAGGTGTCGAGCAACTCCCCGATCTGCTCGTTCCCCTCGTCGTCGACGAACCGGTGGCGGGCCACCAACACGCCGGCTTCCTCGAAGCACTCCCGCAAGGCGGCCACCCAGAAGGCCAGACCGCCGGAGGCGACTCCCAGCGTTGCGCTGGCCATGCCATCGTCGAGACCCCGACAGACCTGGCCGCTGGCCGGGACCCGGTCCTGTTCGTCGACCTTGCCGCCAGGAAACACAAACGCCGCCGCGGCAAACTCCGAGGCCAGGTTGCGTTGCAGCATGCAGACCTCGAGAGTGGGACCCCCGTGATCGTCGACGGCGTCACGGACCAGCATGATGGTGGCGGCGTCTCGCAAGGGAACGGTCACCTCCGCAGGTTACCGGTCCGGACCCGTCCGGTTCGCCCGGGGCCGGAGGGTGGCCGGCGGCGTGGTCAGGCCGGTGCCTTCCTTTCGGATGAAGGCCCCGGGGAGTTGGCCGGACAGGCTTGCTCCTTCCGTTGGTCGGCCAGACGGGAGTCGACCAGGGCCGAGACAACCAGTTCGGCCAGCACCTCGGGCTCGTTCAGCAGCCACGAGTGGCCACCTTCCACCACGACTCCTTCGGTGTTGGCCGCATGGCGAAGATCGTCAAACGTGGCCCGCGGGATGAGGGAGTCCCGGTCCGACCACACGACCGTGACCGGCAGGCGGCCGGCCAGCTCGGCCACCTCGCCCAGCAGGTTGGCCCGGCGGATCACACCTCCGGTCCTCAGCATGCCCAACGGGTTGTCGAAAAGATTGGGCAGGAAGTCCTCGGCCATCCTGGGCAGGGCCAGCAGCGCACGGGGAGACTCGACCAGGTCACGCAGTCCTTCACGACTCCAGTCCCACCAGGGGCGCTGGGCCATCATGCGCAGGTCACCGGCGACGTGGTTCCAGGTGGGCCCACCCACCGCGTTCAACAGCATCACCCCGCCACTTCGCTCCGGGGCCACCGCCGCGAACGAAACCGCCACCCCACCGCCGAACGAGTGGCCGATGGTCAGGTCCACCTTGTCCACTCCGACCGCATCGACAAAGCGGGCCACCCATGCCCCGAGGCCGGGAAAGGTACGCTCGTCCTCCGGCAACTCCCGGGTGTGGCCGAACCCGGGCAGGCAGGGAGCCACCACCCGTACCCCGGTGGCGGCGATGGCCCGCAAGGAAGGTTCGTAGGACCAGGGACGCAGGCCCCAGCCGTGCAGGAACAGGACCGCCGGTCCTTCACCGATGACGCCGTAGGCGACCGGGTGGCCGTCGACGATGGCTGTCTTCCGACCCAACCCTTTGGTGTCGCCGACCCGGACACGCTCTCCTGGCGGAGAGGACCCGTCCGGGTGGGACCGCTCCGAAGTGGTTCCCGGGTTCTCGGACCCACTGCGAAGGGGCGTCAGGTGCCGGATCGGAGAAGGCGGACGGAACGAGGCGAGAACATCGGACAACGGCAACTTCAGGAGTGACACGGCCTCCCACCCTAGAAGTGGTCCCACCGGACGTGGTGGAACCTGTCAGGAATCCCGGGGGGCGTATGGGCAAAGTGGCCGGTTGCTATTACGCTTGGAGAGTTGTCGTCCCCGACCAGAGGATCACCAGACCATGGCTGCAGACCAAACTCCCCCCGCCGGCGGAAACACCCCCAAGCCGACCAGCGCCAAAGAGAAGAGCAAGGCGCAAAGTCGGAGCATTCCGGCCAAGGGAGCGCCCAAGGCCGGAAGTGCCACGGGAGGCAACAAGCCCCGGCCCGGACAGAAGCCGGGGGCGGCACCGGGATCGACCCGCAACACCGGCACGCTGATCGCCTGGGGTGCGGTGGTTGTCGTCGTCATCGTCATCGCCGTGATCATCGTGGTGGCCACCACCGGCGGCAAGTCCACACCCACCACCTACACTCCGACCACGTCAGCCCCGGCGTCCATCGTGACCGACGTGACCTCGGTGCCCACGTCGGTCTACAACACGGTCGGAGTGAAGTACCCGGCCTCGGCCAATCCGGTCACGCCCCCGGTCGTCGTCAAGAACCAGCCGCCGCTCACCATCAAGGGCAAGTCCCCGGCCATGCTCTACTACGGCGCCGAGTACTGCCCCTACTGCGCCGCCGAGCGCTGGGCCATGGCCACGTCACTGGCCCGTTTCGGCACCTTCAGTGGCCTGAAGATCACGGCGTCCTCCCACACCGACGTCTACCCGATCACCAACACCTTGAGTTTCGCCGGAGCCACGTTCACCAGTTCGTACCTGTCGTTCTTCGCCGTCGAGCGTTACACCAACATTCCGAACCCCGGTCAACCCCAGCCCTACACGTCACTCGACACCCCGACCAAGGAAGAGCAGGCGGCAGCCGAGAAGTACAGCGGGCCCACCTACATTCCCGGGGCCCAGGCTGGTGGCATCTCCTTCCCGTTCGTCGACATCGGCAACAAGGCCCTGATCTCCGGAGCCAGCTTCAACCCGGGAATCCTCGGTGGCCTGACCTGGGGCGAGATTGCCGGCAACCTGAAGGACGCCTCGAATCCGGTCACCCAGGCCATCATCGCTACCTCCAACTACATCTCGGCCTCGATCTGCGCCTCTGACGGCGGGCAGCCGTCAACGGTCTGCACGAGTTCCGGGGTCCAGGCGGCCGCCAAGGCCCTGAAGCTCAGCTAGCCGGGACCGGGGAGCCGTCCATGTACCGACTGCGATGGCAACCTCTGACCTCGTTGCTGCTGTGTGTGTTCGGCCTCGGCGTCTCCATCTACCTGACGTTCACCCACTTCTTTCCGGCCCAGGTGCGCCTCGCCTGTTCGGACAACGGAGCCATCAACTGCGAGAAGGTAACCACCAGCCCGCAGTCGTACGTGTTCGGCATCCCGGTGGCGGTCCTCGGACTGTGCTTCTTCATTCCGATGATCGTGCTGTGCTGGCCCGCCATGTGGCGGTCGGCCCACCGGTGGATCCATGTGGCCCGACTGGTCCTTTCGGTCAGTGGCGTCGGCATGATCACCTACCTGATCTGCTGCGAACTCTTCATCATCAAGGCCATCTGTCTCTGGTGCACGTCGGTCCACGTCACCACGTTCATCCTGTTTGTCATCATCGCCACCTCGGCCCCCATCACCCTTTCTGCGGGCTATGGGACCGACTCCGCCGACGAGGACGACGAGTGGACGGAAGGCCAGTGGGACGACGGGACGGAAGAAGTCCCGTCACCCGACGGAGAACCTTCGGCCGAAGCCGCGGCCGACCACTGACCCCTCATCCGGCGTGACCACCTCCGGCACGATCTCCCCCGACGCCGATGCTCCGCCAACGGGCGGAGCCACGGCATTTCTGGCCCGACTCGCCTGGATGGCCGTTGCCGTCATCCTGGTCGGGGTCGTTGTTCTGGTCATCTATGCCATCGTGGAACCACCTCCGTCATCGGTTCAGCCCATCCGGCTGGCCATGACCTCGCCGGGAGTCCTCGGCCAGCTCAACTCGATACCGACCACCTCGTTCGACTCGGTCGATGCCACCCAGCTGACCAGTGCGATCGCCCCGCCGACAGTGCTCACCGGGCTGCCACTGCTGACCGACAACGGCAAGCCGGAGGTGCTCTTCGTCGGAGCGGAGTACTGCCCCTACTGTGCGGCCGAGCGGTGGCCCCTCGTCGCTGCCCTCTCCCGTTTCGGGACCTTCACCAAACTCCAGAACTCCCAGTCCACGAGCCGGTCCGTCTACGCCAGCCTCCAGACCTTCAGCTTCGACCACTTCGCCTATTCCAGCCCCTACCTCTCCTTCAGCGGGGTCGAGGTGTACTCCAACGAGCTCACGGACAACGGTGCCTTTACCCCGCTCGAGACGCCCGATCCGGCCGAGTCAAAGGCCGTGGGGCTCGTGCGCAGCCAACTTGCCACCACCGGGGTGGCTCCCACCTGGCCGGTGGTGGACCTCGGCAACCGGGCCGCCATCACCACGTCGGGGTTCAGCCCGGCGCTGCTGCTCGGCCAGAGTCAGCAAGCCATCGTCAACGCGCTGAGTCAGCCGTCCACACCACTCGGTGCTGCCGTGTTGACCGCCGCCAACCAACTGACGGCCGGCATCTGCCTCGCCACCGGAGAACAGCCGGCTGCGGTGTGCACCAGTCGGGCCGTGGTGCGGGCCCGGACCCAACTGGCCAGGCCCTAAGCCACCGAATGCGCCTCCAGCCAGCGGGAGGCGCCGGCGAAAGAAGCGCTCAGCCGGCCCGGCGACTGGAGCGCCGCATGGCGTGGTTCTTTCGTTCCATCTCGTTCATTCCGCCCCAGATTCCGTGGGGCTCGTTGATGGCGATGGCGTACTCGAGGCACGTCTGACGGACCGGACAACCCCGGCACACCAATTTGGCCTGGGCTTCCCGCTGCAACTTCTCTTCCTTGCGCTCGGCATGGGCAGGTGGGAAGAAGATCTCCGCCTGAGGGCCCCGACACGAGGCCTGCAACTGCCAACCACCGTCAAATTTCTCCACAGCCAAATCCCCCTACGACACTCCGCACGCAAAACTCCGCATGACCGACTTCGCCAACAACTGCAAAACCCCCCGGTTCTGTAGGGCTGACGGTACTCCCCTGCCTTCGGATGCACAAGACGAGATTTGGGGAAATGGATGCCGCCGCGGGCCCATTGCACCGGTGGGCGGGCACTACGCTCGAAACGTCATGGACATCCGCACCTTCCTGGGTCAGAGCCACATTCTGGTGGTGGCCGGAAAAGGTGGCGTGGGCAAGACCACCATGGTGGCCGCCCTGGCCCACCTTGCGGCCGGCGCCGGACTTTCGGTCCTGATCGTCGAACTCGAAGGTCGGGACTCCATGGGCCAGGCGTTCGACCTGGACGGCCCCCTTGGCTACGACGGGTCGGTCCTCGCGGCCGCCGGCGCCACCGCCGAGGGCCCCGGGCACCTTCCCGACCCGGATGACCCGCTGTCGACCCGGACAAAGATTCCGTCCGGGTCCATTCATGCCCGCACAATCACTCCGGACGATGCCCTGCTCGAGTACCTCGATGACCACGGCCTGCGGCGAATCTCCAAACGCCTGATGTCCTCGGGCATCATCGACATCGTGGCCGGGGCCATCCCCGGCATCCGGGACATCCTGGTCCTGGGCAAGATCAAACAGCTCGAACGGGCTGGGGTCGCCGACCTGATCCTGGTCGATGCTCCGGCCACCGGCCACGCCATGACCTTTCTCTCTTCCGCCTCGGGCCTTCTCGACGCAGCCCGGGGTGGACCGATCCGGGCCCAGGCCACCGAAGTCGTCGACCTCCTCTCCGACCCGGCCCGCTGTCAGGTGGTTCTGGTCACCCTCCCCGAAGAGATGCCCATCAACGAGGCGATGGAGGCTGCATTTCAGCTCGAGGACCGGGTGGGGGTGGCCCTCGGCCCGGTCATCGTGAACGGCTGCTACCCGACCGGACCCGGGTTGGACCTGCCGGCGGCCGAAGTGGCCCGGGCGGCCGGGGTCGACCTGGCCGACCATGAACGTTCGGCCCTGGATGACGCCCGCCACTTCCGAAGTGTCCGCCACGGGCTCCAGCACGAACAGCTGGAACGGCTGGCCCACGACCTTCCGCTCGACCAGTTGCGGGTTCCCTACCTCTTCACCGGCCGGATCGGACCGGACGAGATCAACGTGCTCGGCACCGCCCTCGCCACCGGCATCGCCGCCCTGGGGGATCCGGCCGTCGGAGGAGCCCGATGAGCCAGACCGCCAACACGGGTCTCGAAGACCTGGTGCGCAACCGGCGCATCATCATCTGTTGTGGTTCGGGTGGCGTCGGCAAGACCACCACGGCGGCCGCCCTTGGTCTTCACGCCGCGGCCCTCGGCCGCCGGGCGTGCGTGGTGACCATCGACCCGGCCCGGAGGCTGGCCAACTCCCTCGGCGTCGGGGAACTCACCAACCAGCCCGTCAGGATTCCCGGCCCCGGCCCCGGGGAACTCCACGCCATGATGCTCGACCCCAAGAGCACCTTCGACGATCTCATCAGCCGCTACGCCGACTCCAACGAGCAGGCCGAGGCCATCCGGAACAACCGGATCTACCGCAACCTGACCGGCACCCTGTCGGGTACCCAGGAGTACATGGCGATGGAGAAGCTCCATGAACTGGTCGAAGAAGCACACTTTGACGTCATCATCGTGGACACGCCCCCGTCCCGAAACGCGCTCGACTTCCTTGACGCACCGCGCCGCCTCACCCACTTTCTCGACAACCGGCTGTTCCAGGCCCTCATGATGCCGACCCGGGCCGGACTCCGGTTCATGAGCGTGGCCGCCCAGGCACTCCTGCGCACCATCTCCAAGGTGGCCGGGGCCGACATCGTCCAGGACGCCGTGACCTTCTTCCAGGCGTTCGAAGGAATGGAGAAGGGGTTCAGGGACCGGGCCGACCGGGTCCGGGAACTCCTCGGTGACGACGGCACGGCATTCATCCTGGTGGCTTCCCCGAGGCGTGACTCCATCGACGAAGCCATCCACTTCGCCGGGAAACTTCGGGAAGGGGAGTTGCACACCAGTGCGCTGATCATCAACCGGGTCCAGCCCCGCTTTGCCACCGACGCCGACCTCGACCACCTGTCCGAGCTGGTCCACTCGGCCCCCGGGGATACCGGCGCCCTGGCCGCCCAGGTCGAGAACCTGGCGGGCTACGTCCGCACGTCGGACCGGGAAGACCAGGCAGTACAGGATCTTCTCGGACGAATCGGCCCGGCCCCCGTCTTCCGGGTTCCGCTCCTGGAGGGCGACGTGCACGACCTGGCCGGCCTCCAGCGCCTGGCTGATTCCCTCTTTGCCCCCGGGAACCACCCACCGCGCTGACGCGGCCGGGCGAACCGGGAACAGCGTGGGTGGGGGGTAACCTGAAGGACGTGCAGACCATGATGGTGGCGAGTGACCTTCCGATCACCCGGGCCGAAGTCGCGGGCACCGTCTCCCGCCCCGATCTCGCCGTGATCGAGGTCGAGTCCGGCCAGGAGTTGTTGGCCCGGGTCAGGGAAACCATGCCCGATCTGGTCGTCGTCGACATGCAGATGGGCAACATGGGGGGCATGGCGGTCTGCCACGAACTTCTCCTTGAAGCCTCCTACGGCAGCCTCGAATCCGTTCCGGTCCTGATGCTTCTCGACCGCCGGCCCGACGTGTTCCTGGCCCGACGGTCCGGGGCCGACGGTTGGCTGGTCAAGCCGCTCGACCCGATCCGCCTTCGCCGGGCGGTCGATGCGCTGCTCGCCGGCGGGACCTTCCACGACGAGTCCTACCGGCCGATGTCGGTGCCGTCCCCTGCCCTCGGCGACGCCCCGTCGCAGATGTCCTGACCCATCGGGCGTCGATGATGTCCTGGCTTCGCAGACGACCGGTTGACGAAGAGTCCCGACCCACCGAGGTCCGGGGCGAAGGCGGTGGGGAGGCCCAGGAGCAGTTCATCACCGACGCCCTGCAGGATCTCCGCGACACGTTCGTGCGCGAAGTCATGACTCCCCGGATCGATGTGGTTGCCCTCTCCATCCCGCTCACCGTGGAGGCCGTCACCAAGGCGGTCCGGGAATCGGGACATGGATGCTTTCCCGTCCACGCCGGTGACCTCGACGAACTCGTCGGCGTCCTCTACGTCAACGACCTCTTCCGGGCCGGTTGGCAGGTCGGTGGCGACCGGGGCGATGGCCGGGGTCAGCGGGGAGATGGCAGGAACCACCGGGGTGACACGAGCGCCCCGGATCCGCTCGACATCTCCCGTCGGCTCCGCCAACCCTTCCTGGTTCCCGAGTCCTGGGGGGTGCTCGACGCCCTGGCCGCCATGCGGGAGCACCGGCGGGCCTTTGCCATCGTGGTGGACGAGCACGGTGGCGTGGAAGGGGTGCTGACGACCAAGGACCTCCTTGGCGCCCTGGTAGGCGACCTTCCCGACGAGTTCGATCCCGACGACGAACCGGACATCATCCGGGTCGACGGCAGCCGGTGGCTACTTGACGGACGCGCCAGTGTGGATGACGTCGGGGAAACCCTGGGGATGGAAGTTCCCGATGGCGAGTACGTCACCCTCGGCGGTTACCTCTTCGACATTCTCGGCCACATCCCGGTCGAAGGAGAGGTCGCCGAGGCCAACGGCTGGGAACTGCGGATCACCGAGATGGACAAGCGCCGGATCGCCAAGGTGGTGGCACGAAAGCTTCCCGGGTCGGACGCCGACGAACCCGGATCCGCAAAATCCGGGGATCTTCCCCCGACGGGAACCGAAAGTGGTCCCGTCGGCTAGCATCGAAGGGCTGCACCTTCATGAAGGTGGTGAAGGGCCAGCGGGCTGTGGCGCAGTTTGGTAGCGCGCTGCGTTCGGGACGCAGAGGTCCTCGGTTCAAATCCGGGCAGCCCGACCAGAACCACACAGCAGCCGGGGCACACGTCCCGGCTGCTGTCACGTCCGGTCCCGGTCGAAGCATCCCGGAACCGATCCGTCCAACCACCCCGGGCCGGTTGGGGCAACATGGGAACCGTGTCTCCTCCTCGCCCTCCGGTTGTCGCCGACGCACTGGCCGGCCATGAGGACGATGCGCCGTCGTCGGCCCGGGCGATCTCCGGAGGATCTTGGAACGTCAGGAGACCGAGGGCCCTCCTGCACGTGGCCGTTTTCGGCGGCTTTCTCCTGCTGGCGGTGCTCATGTGGTGGCAGGTCTGGTTGGGCGGGCATCCGACCACTTCCATCACCTGTCAGTGTGGCGATCCCAGCCAGGAGCTGTGGTTCCTCGAATGGACCCCCTGGGCTCTCGTCCACGGACACCTCCCGTTCCTCTCCAACGCCATCTTCACCGGGCAAGGCGGGATCAACGAACTGGTCAACACCTCCTGGATGCTGCCGGCCCTCGCCCTGGCTCCGGTCACCTTCCTCTGGGGCCCCATCGCATCGTTCAACGTGGCCGCCGTCGTGGCCCCGGCCTTCTCGGCGTGGTGCTTCTTCCTGGCGGCCAGGCGGTGCACGGCCTTTGTGCCCGGGCAGATCCTCGGCGCCTTGCTCTATGGCTTTTCGCCATTCGTTCTGCAGAACGAGCCGTTCGGGCACCTGAACTTCACCCTGGTCTTCTTTCCTCCGCTGGCCTTCCTGCTCCTCTACGACCTTCTGGTTGATCACCGATACCCACCGCGTCGGGTCGGTATCGGCCTCGCCCTGCTGGTGATCGCCGAGTTCTTCACCAGCACCGAACTTCTCGCCATGTCGGTCATCGTCATGGTCACCACCCTGGCCATCGTGGCCCTCCTCCGGCCCTCGGTCGCCCGTGAGCAGGTCGGACGGGTCGTAGTGGCCGGGACCTACGCCCTCGTTTTGGCCGGCGTCGTACTGGCCTGGCCCGTCTGGTTCACCGTCGCCGGCCCGAGGCACATCACCGGTCTGGTCTGGGCCGGATCACCGGATCTCGGAACGTCGGCCGGGGCGGCCATCAACCCCGGCGCCTCGGTCCACTCGGCATCGATCTTCGACATCGTCGGTGGCTACCCGGGAGACGTCGGACCGAACGCCGGACCGTTCCACCTGCCAAGCCTCGTCTACTTCGGACCACTCCTCGTCGTTTTCCTCCTGGTCTCGATGCCACTGTGGCGACGCCGGACCTGGATCTGGACGGTTGCCCTCTCAACCGTGCTGGCCTGGACCTTCTCGTTCGGAACGTCGCTCGGAACCGAGACCGGGGTGACCTCCACCACCAGACATCCCTGGTGGTTGCCGTGGCGACTGTTCAGCCATCTTCCGTTGGTCGCCAACATCCTGCCGACCCGTTTCGCCGTGTTGGCCACCGGAGGAGTGGCCCTGCTGTTCACCGTCTCGCTGGATGCCTGGCGGGACCTCCTGGCCGACCGCCACTGGAACACCACGGGAACCTCGGTGTTGCTCACCGCCGCCGGTGCGCTCACCCTTGTGCCGGTTGCCCTGGCCGCTCCAGTGCCCTTTGTCGTGACGTCGACCCCTCCCCCGGCGTGGTTCACCGACTCGGCCCCCCGACTGCCGCTCGGCACGGTTGTTCTGGTGCTGCCGTTCGAGGGCCAACAGGCCATGGGTTGGCAGGCCCAGACGGGATTGCACTTCGACCTGGCCGGAGGCTTCGGTGTCGTGCCCGGCCCGACCGGGGCCTCCACCTTTTCCGAACCACCCACCACCGGGCCGGTCGCCATCCTCAACCGGCTGAGCCCTCCCCCGGTCACACCACTCACCTGGCCGCTACCCACCTCGGCCGCCGATGTCGCAACGGTCCGTCAGGCCATCGACGACTGGCGGGTCCAAACGACGGTGATCACCAACGAGACACAGGCTCCGGGCATTCTCCGCTCGTTCTTCACCCGGGTCTACCAACGTCCACCCCAACGGCAGGAAGGTTCGTGGGTCTGGTCGGGACCACCGTCTCTTCCAACCTCCTAAGATCACCCTGTCGGTCGGCGGTCGGCCCCAAGCCGTTGCACCGGCACCGTTCCCCCGGATGTTTCGCCGGGACGCTTCACCATCGTTTTCATCGCCGTTTGTCACCGGAACCCAACAGAGTCAGCAGACAAAAGAGAAGGAGCAGTCATGGAGATGGAGTATCGCCGCCTCGGTTCGTCCGGCCTCAAGGTCAGCGTCCTGTCCTTCGGTTCCTGGGTCACCTTCGGGCCCCAGTTGGCCGGCGACCTGGCCAAGGAGTGCCTGACGGCCGCCCGGGAGGCCGGGGTCAACTTCTTCGACAACGCCGAGTCCTACTCGGCGGGTGAGTCCGAGCGCATCATGGGCGAAGCCATCGCCGAACTCGGCTGGGCCCGCCACAGCTACGTCATCTCCACCAAGCTGTTCTGGGGCATCCATGACGAGGTGAACATGAAGAACACCTTGAACCGCAAGTACCTGCTCCAGGCCATGACGGGCTCTCTCCAGCGGCTCGGTCTCGAGTACGTCGACCTCGTCTACTGCCACCGCCCCGATCCGAACACGCCCATCGAAGAGACCGTCTGGGCCATGTCCGACATCATCGACCGGGGTCAGGCCCTCTACTGGGGAACCTCGGAGTGGTCGGCCGACGAGCTGATCGAGGCGTGCGAGATCGCCGACCGTCGCAACCTGCGGGCTCCCGTTGTCGAGCAGCCCCAGTACAACCTGTTGTGGCGGGACCGGGTCGAAAAGGAGTACGCCCCGCTCTATGACAACATCGGACTCGGCCTGACCATCTGGAGCCCACTCTGCTCCGGCCTGCTGACCGGCAAGTACCTCGACGGGGCACCGGAAGGCTCCCGGGCCACCCTCCCGGGCTACGAGTGGCTGGCGAACCTGCTGACCGACGCCGAACGCAACGAAAAGGTCCGGGCCCTCTCCGTCGTGGCCGACGACCTCGGATGCACCCTGGCCCAGTTGGCCATCGCCTGGTGTGCCAAGAACCCCAACGTCTCGAGCGTGATCACGGGAGCCAGCCGGGTGGCCCAGGTGCACGAGAACATGAAGGCCCTGGACGTCCTGCCGTTGCTGACCGACGAGGTCATGGCGCGCATCGAAAGCGCCATGGCCTGAGCCGCCTTCGACGGGCCCGGCGATCCCGGACTATCCGTTCCCCGATGCCCCGGTGCGTTCGAGGGCCAACGTCTCGAGCGAGGCCTGGGCCGAGACGCCGGTCACCGTGGGGTTCCGTGACCACGTCCCGTCGGGAGACAGCGACCACGACTGTTCATCGTCGGCCAGGTTGAGGGAAAGAATCTCCTCGAGGCGCGCCACGGCGACCGGATCCTCCACCGGGATCATGGCCTCCACCCGACGCTCGAGATTGCGCCGGCGCAGGTCGGCGGAGCCGATGTAGTGCTCGGCCGGCCGCCCGGCCGACCCGCCGAAACTGAAGATCCGGGAGTGCTCGAGGAACCGGCCTACGATCGACCGGACCCGGATGTTCTCCGACAGTCCGGGCACCCCGGGCCGCAGGCAGCAGATGCCCCGCACGATGAGGTCGATCGGCACCCCGGCGTCACTGGCCCGGTAGAGGGCGTCCATGACGGCAACGTCGTCCAGTCCGTTGACCTTGAGGACGACGCGGCCCTGCGGGCCATGGGACGCCTCCCGGTCGATGCGCTCCACCAGGCGCTCGCGGATGCCCTGGGGCGAGGTCACCAGTTCCTG
Organism: uncultured Acidimicrobiaceae bacterium; assembly: GCA_903894295.1. Lineage (GTDB taxonomy): Bacteria > Actinomycetota > Acidimicrobiia > Acidimicrobiales > RAAP-2 > Bog-756. Next base: position 8,475 of record CAITPI010000114.1, on the reverse strand, counting down.
GTAGTCGGGTGGCTGGCTGAAGCCGGTGATGTAGTTGAAGAACCGGGTGACATCGGCTCCCAGCGCCGGCCGGGACGAGAGGATGCCGAGGTCCTCGTAGATCTGGGCCGTCTTCGGGTTGTAATTGCCCGTGCCCACGTGGCAGTAGAGCCGGACGTCCTCACCAACCTGCCGCACCACCAACGTCGTCTTGGCATGGGTCTTCAACCCGAGTACGCCGTAGATGACGTGCGCTCCGGCTTCTTCCAGCGCCCGGGCCCACCCGATGTTGGCCTCTTCGTCGAACCGGGCGGTCACCTCCACGAGAACCGCCACCTGCTTGCCACTCTCGGCCGCCCGCACGAGAGCCGCCACCACCGGACTGTCACCCGACGTGCGATACAGGCACTGCTTGATGGCGAGGACGTCGGGATCATCGGCCGCCGCATTCATCAGTTCCTGCACCGACGAGGCGAACGAGTCATACGGGTGGTGGACGAGCACATCCTGCTGGTCAAGCACGTCAAAGATCCCCGGGTCACCACCAGGTTCGAGATGGGCGAGGGCCGGAGGCACCAGCGGGGTCCAGGGGGCATCGCGCAGGTCGGACCGATCCACGCCGTAGACAGCCCACAGGCAGTCGAGGCCCAGCGGGCCGGCAAACCGGTAGACGTCATCGGAGGTGAGACCCAACTCTCCGGTCAGTTTTTCCACCAGGGCCCCGGACGTCCGACTGTCAACCTCCAGACGGACCACCGGGAGAAAGCGCCGCCTGCGCAACTCCTCCTGCAGGGCCAGAAGGAGATCGTCGGCGGCGTCGTCGTCGAGCGACAGGTCCGAGTCCCGGGTCACCCGGAACACGAGTGGCTCGCCGATGTCCATCCCCGGGAACAGTTCGTCCAGAAAGGCCATCAACACCTGCTCGAGGGGAACGAAGCGGTTCCCGTCAGGCAGATGCAGCAACCGGCTGACGTTGGGCGGAACCTTCACCCGGGCAAATCGGGTTGTCCCGTCTTCCCGGCTCCGCACCTCCACGCCGATGTTGAGCGACAGGTTGGAGATGTAGGGGAAGGGATGGCTGGGATCAACCGTGAGGGGCGTCACCACCGGCAGGATCAGCCGGTCAAACAGGTCGTGGAGATACTTCCTGTCGTCGTCGTCGAGCGACGACCAGTCACACAGGCCGACGCCCTGGTCGGCCAGAGCGGGCAGGACGACCTGGCGCAGGAGATCTTCCTCACGACGGACCATGGCGTTGAGCGACCGGTGGACGGCGGCCAGCAACTCAGCCGGCGTGCTGTCGTCGAGGCCACGCCGGGTGAGGCCGTGCACCACCTGACGTCGGATGCCCGCCACCTGCACCTGGAAGAACTCGTCGATCCGCTCGCTGAAGAGAATCAGGAACTTGACCCGCTCGAGCAACCGCAGCGATTCGTCGCCCACCAGATCGAGCAGCCGGTCGTTGAAATCGAGGTCGGACAACTGCCGGGCAAAAAACCGGCGGGCGTCGCGATGGGCCGAAGCGTCCGGCCCGGTGTCCTCGACTGCTGCCGCCATGTCGTTACGTTAGCAACGGAACACCAGTTCACCGGTCGGCACCCCGGAGGCCGCCAGACGGCCGGCCGGTCCCGCCCCACGCCGCTCAACCCGCGGCAACATGCCGGAAGAAAGGCCGGGCCGGGCCGGAAACCCCACGCGCTAAGGTTTCGCCTCTGACGAGGAAAGACGGCATGGAAAACGACAGAACAGTTGACGTGATGGTCGAGATTCCCCGAGGGAGTCGGAACAAGTACGAGTACGACCACGACAAGCACGTGTTCCGGCTGGACCGGCGGCTGTTCTCGGCAACTTTCTACCCGGCCGACTACGGATTCATCCCCGACACCCTCTCGGAAGACGGCGATCCTCTCGACGCGTTGGTGCTCATCGACGAGCCGACGTTCCCGGGATGCATCGTGGAGAGCCGGCCGATCGGCATCTTCTGGATGACCGACGAGAAGGGCCCCGACGCCAAGGTCATCTCGGTCGCCATCGGCGACCCCATGTGGGAAAGCATCCGGACCCTCGATCAGCTTCCACCCCATCTCACCCACGAGATCGCCCACTTCTTCGAGGTCTACAAGGACCTCGAACCACACAAGCTCACAAAGGTCGGCGGCTTCGAAGGGGTCGAGGCGGCCTGGGCCGAGATCGACCGGTCGTTCGCCCGGGTTACGCCGCCCTGACCCTTCCGCACCCGAAGGGTTCGGCCTCTCCGGCATCCAGCAGGTCGAGGATCAGGCGGGCCGTCCGCTGGATGCGGCTTCCCGACTGCCGGAGCGCCTCAAGGGCGGCCGGACCGCCGCCCCAGACGGCGACATAGCCAAAGGTGTAGGCACCGGTGTCGATGCCGAGGTGCTGGCCAACCACGAAGGCCACCGACTCTGCCTCCAGTTCCGCCTGGCTGCGATCCTTCATCTCTTCGTGCATCAGCGCGTGGGCGAGTTCATGGGCCAGGGTTTTGACCTGTTGTGCCGGGGCGTTGCGAACCTCCACCCGCAAGAGTCGGTTGACGAAGGAACAGTCCCCGTTGATCCCTCCGGGCAACTCGGCGAGTTCGGTCCGGTAACCAAGTTCCGAGGCCACGGCCACGAGCCGGGGGAAGTTCTCCCCGTCGTCGTTCCCGAGGAGAGGCTGGCAAACGGCCGGGAGTTCAGCCCCCTCGGTCTGGGTGATGTCAAACACCGCCACATAGCGAAATCCCCGGATCCTGGGCCGATCGGGTCCGTCCGACCCGGAGCTACCCGGCGTCGGTCGGGAGCTGTCATCCGATCGACCCTTGGTCACCATCGGCGCCAGGATCCAGATGGCCTTCTCCCCACGACGGACATGGCGCCCCAGCTTCTTCCAGGCGGCGAATCCTGCCACCTGGGTGGCCTCCGGAAACTGGGCGGCGATGAGAACCGCGTTGTTGAAGCTGTAGCGATGGAAGCGACTCTGCACCCGGAGGAAGCGCCGCCACTCTTCCGAGTTGGTCAACGCCGCCACCCCGGCCGCCAGCTGGTCGACCCGGTTCTCCGGTCGGTGGACCCGGGCTTCTTCGCGGGCTGCCTTAGCCCACGGGTGGGTGTTCCCGTTCGTTTCGGGATCAGGTTGGGACAACGTGGTCATGGTCATTCCTGCTTCGTTGGACAACACTCGGCGGCACCCTTGGGCGGACCACGATCCCGGGAGCCGAACCTACGGGGTGGGTGTCCCAACACCGTCAACCCGAAGACGGGGACTTGACCGGTCGCCCCGGACGACGTCAAGAACCGACACGACAATCGGACCACCGCAGCCAGGACCGGTTCCCAAGGTGATGGCACGCGGGGACCGGTCGCCGGTGTCCGAGATCCCGGACGGTCCGAGGACGTCAACACGAATACCGATGGGGCAGTAAGTTGGAGACCCTCGCCGAACTTTTCTCCGGTTCGCACCCTCTCCGCACCGGCAGGGGTCCGGTGGGATCATGACGGGGGTGTAGCTCAGTTGGCTAGAGCACCTGCTTTGCAAGCAGGAAGTCGAGGGTTCGAGTCCCTTCACCTCCACCAATCGACCCTCCCCTGGGGATGTGCACCCAAGAGAACCGGCCATCCGTCACATCCCAACCCCATCGGCGATGACGTCAGCCCACGGCGTGGATTCCGGGCACCCATCAGAAGATCTTCATCGACCATGGTGCTGATGCGGAGCCTCGGCATGCCGAAGGAAGCCGGACGTGTGGAACCCGTCAACCTGGAGATCGTCCTGTCATGCCTCGGCATGGGGTTGCGACCGGGACGCCCACCCGTGCCAGCGCCTCACCTTCCCCTCCATGCGGCAACGCCGCGACCCAGTCCGTAGCCGGCGGCGCTGAGCGTCCCGACAAAGAAGCCCACCGGCCAGTTGGTCTCATACGAAACGGCAATCGATGCCCACACGATGACCAGGGAGATGATCACAGATCCGGCAACGGCAAGACCCGGTCGGTCGGTGAGGCAGCGGGCGGCCGCCGGTGGGCCGATCATGAGGGTGAAGATCAGGAGTGCTCCGACGACCGGGACGGTCATCGTCGTGGCGCAGGCGACGATGACAAGGAAGGCCATCTCGATCCGGAAGGTCTTGACGCCTCTCGCTTCGGCGATGTCGGGGACCATCGACGTCAGCAGCAGTGGGCGGTACAGGACGAGCACACCGGCCACGCACACCAGTCCGAGGATGGCCACCGGAAGGATCTCGCCCGAGCTGACTCCGAGAACCTCGCCGAAGAGCAACGAGAAGATCTCGGGCTCGTACTGGGTGCTCTGGCTGAGGAACGCTGCGCCGAGGGCCAGCATCATCACGAGGGCGAGTGCGGTCACCGCATCGGGCCGTCCCCGCCGGGAGAGGGATCCAATGCCAAGGGCGGCGCCAACAGAGAAGACGCCGAGACCGACCAGCGGATTGATTCCGATCAGGTTGGCTCCCGCCGCTCCGGCGAAGGCCCCGTTGGGGATGGCATGCGCCGGGAAGGCCGCTCCCCTCATGACGACAAAGAAGCCGACCACCCCGGCCACGATGGCCACGATGGTGGCGATCTCCCAGGCGTTGACCATGAAGCCCGTGAACATCAGGCGGTCCCTTCGGACATCGGACGGGATCCCACATCCACGGCACGGGCGCCCTCCAGGTCCCCGCGGCGACGGCCAACCCTCCGGCGAACCACAGGGAGGCCGGAGAACAGGTAACCGAGAAACGTGATGGCCACAATGAAGAAGCTCACCGGCAGGCCCTGGCTGGAGGGATCCCAGTAACTGCTGTCATAGGCGAGAAGGATCCCCACGCACGTCGTCGCCACCGCCAGGACGCTGGCGAGAACCATCGAGCTTCGAAGGGACGAAGTCAGGCGGAGCGACGTGGCGGCCGGGCCGATGAGAAGTGCCGTCGAGAGGATCGAACCGATGGCAATCGAAGACAGTCCCACGGCGACGGCCATGGCCACCATGAAGATCAGCCCGACCGCCCGGGCGTTGATCCCCCGGGCGCCGGCGAGTTCGGTGGAGACCGAAGATAGGAGCAGGGGTCGGTACACCAGGGCGATCACGAACAGGGTCAGGGCGCTCAGCGCAGCCACCAACGGGACGGTGGAGGGGTCGAGGGTGAAGATCGATCCGAACAGGATCTGCTGGGTGGCGCCGGTGGTGGCGCTCGTCGTGGTGTCCAGATAGAGGAAGAGGGCGGCCAGTCCGGTGGCCGCACCGAGGACGATCCCGGTCGCCAGGTCGCGGCTCCTGACCCGCTGGACACCGACGAGGTCCATGGCTCCTGCGCCCACCACCCCACCGCCGATGAATCCGACGAGGGGAGTGATGCCGAAATAGAAGGCTCCCGAGCCCCCGGTGGTGGCGACGTCGGTCAGGGCATGCCCGGCGAAGGACTGGCTGCGGATCACCGTGAACACGCCGACGATGGCCGAGACCAAAGCCGTGACGCTTCCGATCAGGACGGCGGTGTGGACGGGGCCGCTCGTGAAGAATCCCGGTTCGAAGAGGAGATGCATCGGGGATCAGGAGATGGTGAGTGGCGGGTGGTCGGGAATGTCGTTGCGCTCGTGACCGGGTTCGGCCACCACCAGAACCCGGCCGTGGAGTTTCAGAACGTCGACATGGTGGCCGTAGAGCTTGCTCAGGACCTCGGAACGGACCACTTCTTCGGTGGTGCCACTCGCCGCCCGGCCGGCCGTCAGATACACGATCCGGTCGATGGCCGGCAGAAGGGCGTTCATCTCGTGGGCCGACAACAGGATGGCAACCTCATGGTCCCGGGACACCCGATGAAGCAGCGAAACGATCTCCTGGACGCTTTTCGGGTCGAGATTGGCGAGCGGTTCGTCCATCAGGAGAAGTTTGGGTCGGCTGACGAGCGCGTGGGCGATGAGCACCCTCTGCAACTCGCCGCCCGAGAGCGTCCCCACCCGGCTGTTGGCAAATCCTTCGGCGCCGACATCGTGGAGTACCTGTTCCACCGCGGCGTGCTGTTGTCTCGTGCGGCGTCCCCACCCGAAACGCTGACCGTCGAGGCCCAGGGCGACGAGGTCGCGCGCCCGCATCGGGACATCCGGGTCGAGCACCACCTTCTGGGGCACATACCCCAACAAACTCCCACGCGGGGCCGATGACGACCCGCCCAGGCGGACGGTGCCGGAGTTCGGCCGCTGGGATCCCAGAATCACCCGCATCAGCGTCGTCTTGCCGACGCCGTTCGACCCGATCAAACCGGTGAACTCACCCTCGCCGATCTCGAATGAAACGTCATCGAGAACGAGACGACCCGAGTACGAGAGGCTGACCCCATCGACCTCGAGGACCGGGGCGCGGCTCACAGGTGCTCCGTCGATTTGCCGTGGACCGCCGCCGACTCGATGGCGCCCACTTCGGCCATCATCCATGACTGGTAGTCGTAACCGGAGGCGGGCATGGTCTCGTACACGGCAACCACGGGGATCCCGGAGGACCGGACCTTCTGGCGGATCGACGTGGTCAACGAGTCAACCACCTGCTCGTTGTAGCAGAAGACCTTTACGTTGTGGTTGGTCATGAACCCCTCTTCCTGGGTGATGCCCTGCGGTGACGGATCGACTCCGTTCATGACGTCGGCCTGGAAGACGAACGGAGTGACGATGTTGACGCCCATGGCCCGTAGGAGATAATCGGCCACCGGCTCGGTCACGGCCACCGGGGTGTCCGGATGGTGCGCCTTGAACGTGGAAATGGCCGACAGCCAGGGCCGGAGGGAGGCATCGAACGCCGCGAGCCTCTGCTGGAAATAGGCCCGGTGGTCCGGCTGGAGGGAACCAAGATCACCGGCCATTCTCTTCGCCACCGCGGGCATCGTGGCCGGGTCATACCAGAGGTGCGGGTTGGGGGTGCTGTCCGGAAGTCCGAGAACCTGCTGGGCCACGATCACCTTGCGGCCGGCACTCGGTGACGCCGACTCGATCTTGTTCATGAAGTCGTCGTAACCCAGTCCGTTCTGGACCACGAGCTGGGCGGCACCGACCTCCTCGGCCACACCCGGGCTCGATTCGAAGGTATGCGGGTCGGTACTGGGATTGTCGAGGATCGAGGACACCGAGACGTACCTGCCTCCGATCTGGGCGAGCACGTTGGCGTATTGGTTCTCGGCTCCCACGGCATTGATGACGCCGGGCTTTTGGGTGGTGGCCGACCCGGTCGTCGAGCAGCCCGAGGTGACAAGACCGGCCAGGACGGCCACGGCGGTGGTCACCGACCTGAACGACCGTCGGGATCGAACCGGCCGGTGGGCCGGTTGCCGGGGTGAGGACATGAGATGAAGATAGAATAAGACTGAGTCTCATTACAATTGAGACTCGGACCGAGCCTCCGCAAGGATGCGGGCCGGACGAGTGGCGGATTGGGAGAACAGAAACGTGAAGACACATTCGACCGATGGTTCCCTCCATGAACTGGTCGAGATCCAGCTTCGGCGCCTGGACCTTCGCTACACGAACGGCCGGCGGGCCATGGTCGAGCTCCTGGCCGACGCCAAGGGTCCGGTCAGCATCTCCGAGATCGCCCGGCAACTCCCCGACATCCCACGCAGTTCGGCCTACCGCCATCTCGTCGACCTACAAAACGCCGGAGTGGTCAGGCGGATCGCGGCCAAGGACGAGTTCGCCCGCTTTGAACTCGCCGAGGAGCTGACCGGCCACCACCATCACCTGTTGTGCACCATCTGCGGCCGGGTGATCGACGTCACCCCCTCACCGTCCTTCGAACGTTCGGTGACCCAGGTGGTCCGGGAGCTCTCCTCCCAGGAAGGCTTCTGCCCCACCTCCCACTCACTCGACGTCATCGGTCACTGCGCCGAGTGCCACCGGGGGCTCAACTGAACCCTCCACCCGACTGAGGGAAAGGAGCCGGTGTTCGAAAGGGATCCCCTGTCCCCCGCATGCCGCACCCACCCTTCCCCCTTCGGCAGGCCGGCGGTCCGGCCCGAGACCGGCGGGGTGAACGGGCGATGTTCCCGAAGGGCCGAAGGTTGACCCGTTCCCGCATTCCGGTCCACAGTGGAACGTGCGACTCAACCAGGTGACCGTTGGATCGACCGATCCCGGACGATCCGGTGACTTCTACTCGGCCCTCGGCTTCCGGCTCATCGTCCGGGACGACGACTATCTCCGCTTCGAGTGCCCCGAGGGTGACGCCACGTTCTCAGTTGAACGGGTGGTGTCGGTCCCGCCCGACGAGCAGGTCACGCTCTACTTCGAAACCACCGACCTCGCAGAGACCTGTCGGACCCTTGCCGCCGGGGGCATCACCTTTGACCACGAACCGGAGGAGATGCCCTGGCTGTGGAAAGAGGCGAGGCTCCGGGACCCCGACGGACATCGCCTCTGCCTCTTCGAGGCCGGCAACAACCGTCGCTTCCCACCCTGGCGCCTTCCGGCCGACGACCGCCGACCCTGAGACCCGGACCAACGGCGTCACCGCGGTG
>CAITPI010000113.1 GCA_903894295.1 uncultured Acidimicrobiaceae bacterium | reverse complement strand
GTTACGCCATGGTCTTCTCGGGCGCCAGCCGAGTGTGATCCGAGGCCCCAAGGACGTTCTCGCCAGGATCAGAATGAGCGCCAACGGCCTAGGGGATGTGCCCGCCGGAGAGCTGGGTCATCAGCGGCCATGTGAACACCGGTCGAGATTCAGCTGGCTGGAGGTGCCACCGGGTGGGGCATGCAGAGATCGTCGTACTCGGCGATCTGGATGGGTCCGGCGTCGGGACCGCACGCCGGGCACTTCGGGTCCCGATGCACCTTGAAGGTCCGGAAACTCTGCTCCATGGCGTCATAGGCCAGAAGACGTCCCTGGAGGGTGTCACCCAGTTCGAGCAGGATCTTGATGGTCTCGATGGCCTGGATGGAGCCGATGATGCCCGGCAGCACTCCGAGCACGCCGGCTTCGGCGCAGCTCGGTGCCATCTCGGCGGGCGGGGGCTCGGGAATCATGCAGCGGTAGCACGGGCCCTCGTAGGGGTTGAAGACGGTCACCTGGCCCTCGAACCGGAAGATGGACCCGTGAACGACCGGGATCTTCTTGAGCAACGAGGCGTCGTTCACGAGATACCGGGTCGGGAAGTTGTCGGTGCCGTCCACGATCACGTCATAGCCGTCGATGATGTCGAGGATGTTGTCCGCACCGAGACGCACGTCGTAGGTGACGACGTTGATGTCCGGGTTCATCAGGGTCAGGGTCTTCTTGGCCGAGTCGACCTTGCGCTCCCCCACCCGTTCGGTGTTGTGGAGGATCTGGCGCTGCAGGTTGGAGGCATCGACGACGTCCATGTCGATGACACCCAACGTGCCCACCCCGGCGGCGGCCAGATACAGGGCGGCCGGAGAGCCGAGTCCGCCCGCTCCGAGCATCAGCACCTTGGCGTCAAGCAGCTTGATCTGACCGGCTTCCCCGACCTCGGGGAGAAGGAGGTGGCGCTGGTAGCGGTTGCGTTGCTCGGCGGTCAGCGACCGCGGGGCCGACCAGTCCCGGCCCTCGTCCTTCCACCGGTTGAACCCGCCAATGACCGAGGCCACGTCGGTGTAGCCGAGCTGCATGAGGGTCTGGGCGGCGAAGGCGGAGCGGGTTCCGCCGGCGCAGTAGACGACGAGGTGGGCGTCCTTGTTGGGGACCCGACCCTCGATCGAGGTCTCGAGCGTTCCCCGGGGGATGTGCACGGCGTTGGGCAGTGCCCCCTGCTGGTACTCGTCGGGTTCGCGCACATCGAGCACCACGGCACCTCCGGCCGCGATCTCGGTGGCTGCCTCCACCGGCTCGATCTCTCGAATGTTCGCCTTGGCTTCCGCCAGCATCTCCCGGAAAGTGGGCACGATCTTCGTCCTTTGTTCAGGTTCCTGCTCGTAAAACACTACCAGTCTGGTCAACATTCCCGACCCGGGAATGTTCCGGCGCACTAGCGTGACAGCATGGATTTTGCCGACGCAGTGCGTCGACGGCACATGACCCGCAACTTCACCGGCGAACCCCTCGCTGCAGGGGTACTCGACTCCCTGCTCGCCCAGGCCCTCAGGGCTCCCTCGGCCGGCCATACCCAGGGCCGGGAGTTTGTGGTCCTGGAAGGCCCCGACGAGACGGTGCGCTACTGGGACGCCACGACCGACGAGGCCTGGCGGGCCCGGTCCCGACGGTTCGAAGGGATGTCCCGGGCGCCGGTGATCGTGCTCACCTTCAGCGACCCGGACGCCTACCGGGCCCGCTACGACGAGGCCGACAAGCGCCCCAAGGGGGCCGACGCCACCAAATGGGTGGTCCCCTACTGGCACGTCGATGCCGCGTTTTCCGTCATGACCTTGCTGCTCGGCGCCGCCGACCTCGACATCGGGGCGGCCTTTCTCGGGAACTTCCGGGGGGAAGCGGCGCTCAAGGCCGCCCTCGGCGTGCCCGCCCGCCTGTCCTGGCTCGGAGCCGTGCTCCTTGGTCAGCCGGCCCGGCCGGACCCGCCGTCCACGTCACGGCTGCGACCGAACCGAACGGTTGAAGAGAGCGTGCACCGGGGCCGTTGGTAGCGGTCCCCCGGTGTCATCCCGAACGGGCCGGGACCGACACCGGTCGGTTCGACGGGGAAGGCCCGACTCTCAGTCCGGGATGACGTTGGCGACTTCGCCCCGGTCGACGGCATCCCGCTCGGCCTCCACCAGTTCGTCCCGGACGCCGGGCTCGGCCGGCAACGGACCCGGGAGCAGGAGGGCCGGAAGGATGGCAAAGGCGCAGACCCCGAACGACCACCAGAACGACGTGGAGAACGCACCGGCCAGCTTGTCCACCACCGTGACCGGCAGCCGGACATCGGGGCTCGCACCCAGATTGAAGTTCTGACCCGGGAACACCGACGCAATCGACCGGGACAACACCACCGCGAAGACGGCCACACCGAGCGATCCACCGACCTGGCGGATGATGTTGGTGGCCGTCGAGGCCCGGGGCACCTGATCGTGGGTGAGACCCCGATAACTGGCGGCGAACACCGGCATCATCCCGAAGCCCAGCCCGATTCCCCGCACGAAGAGCGCCACGGCCAGGAACCAGTAGCTCGTGGAGCCGCTCACCTGGGTGTAGGCCAGGGTTCCGAGCGCCAGGAAGGCCATGCCGACCGGCACCGTTTTGCGGGTCCCGAGCTTGTCAGCCAGGTTGGCCGCCGGTCGCATCACCATGGCGGCTCCGATGCCCTGGGGGGCCATCAGGAGGCCGGCCATCCAGGGCGATTCACCGCGGCAGATCTGGTAGTAGAGCGGCAGGAGGAACATGGTTCCATACAGCGTGGCCCCCACCAGGAAGATGCAGATGGTGGCGATCGTGAAGTTGAAGCGCTTGAACAGCCGCAGGTCGATCAGGGGCTCGGGCGCCCGCAGCGACCGGAAGACGAACCCGACGATCAGCACCACGGCGCCGGCCAGGCTGTAGGTCACGCTGTGGGCCGTGAAACCTCCGGTGGTGCCCACCTCGGAGAGTCCGTAGACCAGCAGCGCCAAACCCGGGGCCAGGCACAGAAAGCCCCAGAGGTCGAACCGGTGTCCCTTGTCCGGGGCCGACCTGGGCAGATACCGGAAGGACAGGATCAGGGCAACGATACCGATCGGCACATTGACGAAGAAGATCCAGCGCCACGAGAAGTTGGTGACAATGACCCCACCGATGACCGGTCCGAGGATTGGCCCCAGCAACGTGGGCACGCCGATCAGGGCCATCACCTTGTTCATCTTGTTGGGTCCGGCCGACCGGGCCATGATCGTCTGGCCGACCGGCATGATCATGCCGCCACCGAGTCCCTGCAGAACCCGGAAGGCAATCAGGCTCGAGGCCGACCAGGCCAGGCCACACAGGATCGAACCCCCGATGAACAGGACCAGGGAGACGATGTAGACCGGCTTCCCGCCGTAGCGGTGCACGCCCCAACCGGACAGCGGGATCACGACGGCCAGGGCCAGCAGGTACCCGGTCGTGACCCACTGGATCGTGTTCACGTCGGTGTGGAAATCCTTGGCCAACGTGGCAAGGGCCACCGCCACGATCGTGGTGTCGAGGATGGCCATGATCGTGCCGAGGACCACCACCGCCCCAATGCGCAGTACTTCGGGACTGAGTTTGTCGTCGTCGAGAGACGTCACTGCCTGATCCGTGGCCATCGTCGGCTCCTCCGCTCCGTCACCCACACCGCGTTCACTTCCCCCCCAATCCTACCGAGTTGCTTGCGCGCGCAAGCCATGCCGGAGGAAAAGTCCCCACCTCGGCTGCCCCCGGTCCGACCGGCAAGGTCGGCGTCCAGACTCCGGGCAAGTACCCAAGGTCACCATGGCGCCATCGAGTCCCTGTCAGATCGGAGAAGCCATGCCCATCAACATCCACCCGGCCTTCACCCAATCCTCCCGGGCAAACGGTCCCGAGCCTTCGGCTTCCCCGCCTGTCGAACCGGCTCCGGCCGAACCCCTGCCGGTCAGCCGGCTCTCGTCAACCGGGCCGGGAGGAGAAGATGTTCCTTTTCTCCATATCGTCCGGTGGGATGACCCGGTGGCCGACCCCCTCGGCGTGCCGGCCTGCTCCCGCTACGTCGAGCTCTACTGGCTGGGGATCCTCGGGCCGTCGTCCACCTGGCTGCTCCGCCGCCTGTCGTATGGACTCGAAGTCCATCCCGACGGCTTCATGCTGCACCTGCGGGACACGGCAAGGTCCCTCGGCCTCGGGGAGAGGATGGGGAAGAACTCGCCGTTCCGGCGAAGTCTGGGTCGTCTGTCCAACTTCGAACTGGCCCGGGCCCATGGTCCGAACGGTCTCGCCGTGCGCACCTCCATCCCGCCGCTGCCTTTGCGTCACGTCACCCGCCTGCCGGCCTCGCTCCAGGCCAGTCACCGCCGGTGGCTGGAGGAACAACGGCTGCCGGTCGCGGAGCAGTTGCAGCGACGGGCCCGTCGACTGGCGGCCGGTCTCGTCGCCGAGGGACGTCCGGCCGAGGAGATCGAACAACAACTGGCTCGTTGGCGCTTCCATCCCTCCGTGGCGGCCACCGTGGCCCGGGACGCCACCTTGACACTCCAGCCGGTCCCGCCGCGGAGAGCGCCCGGGCGGGCCAGCCCGCCGGCCGGGCCGTTGCGTTCCCTCCCGGGATTCGATAGGAAGATGGAGCCATGAGCGACGAAAGTGACCGGTTGGCCGACTCTTTCCGCCGGTTCGCCGAAGCCAGTTTCGCCGATGCACCGCTGTACATGGCCGTCAGTCTGGCCGTGGCCGACGACGAGGAGGTCATGACCCGCATCAGCGAATCCCCCGTTGCCTCCCACTGGCCCCTTCCGCTCCTCGCCTCGGTGCACTACCTCCTGCTCGGCAACCCGGAGGACCCGCTCGCCCTCGTCTACCGACAGGAGTCCGACGCCGATCCCGTCCCGTTGTTCCTCGCCTTCGTGCACGAGCACTGGGACGAGTTGCTCCAACTGATGATCAACCGTTACATCCAGACCAACGAGTGTGGCCGGACGGCCTTGCTGGCCCCGGCCTTCACCCTGGTGGAGTCGGGCGCCAGTCGGCCGCTGGCCTGGATCGACGTGGGGACCAGCGCCGGACTCCTGCAGTTGGTGCCCCACTACCGCCTCGACTACGGCGAACATGGCACCACCGGGCCCGAAGGCTCCCCGGTGGTGGCGACGTGCGAAATCGTCGGCGAACCTCCGGTGATCGCAAAGCGCACTCCCGCCTTCAGCCACATCCTCGGCCTCGACCGGGCGCCGGTTGACATCGGCGACCCGGAGGAAGCACGGTGGCTGCTGGCCTGCGTCTGGCCCGCAAGCCCCCGGCTGGCCCGCACGGCGGCCGCCATCGAACTGGCCAAGGTCCACCCGCCCCACTCCGTGAAGGGCGACGCCGTCAACGATCTGGCCGCCCTGATCGCCACGGTTCCCGAGGAGTCGCTGGTGGTGCTCACCACGACCTGGGTGGTCGCCTACTTCGACACGGAGACCCGTCAGGCGTTCATGGACCTCCTGAAAGCGGTGTCGATGCAACGGCCGCTGGTCCTGGTGAGTCTGGAGGCTCCGGGCGTCATCGCCACCATCGACCAGGAACCCGACGTCACGCCCGCCACCTACAACGGCGACAACCACGTCGGCCTCACGGTGTTCCATCAGGGAACCGCCACACCCCATTTCCTGGGATTTGCCCACCCCCATGGCGCATGGCTCGAGTGGCGGGGTCCGGCCGGGATCAGCCTGCCCTGACCCGGTCGGGCCGAAGGGTCGGCCAGGACTTCCCGGATCAGTCGATGAGGCTGGCCGCGAACTCCCCGGAGGTCAGCAGTTGCACAAGGGTGCGGACCCCATATCCGGTGCCGCCGCGGGTCAGGTAGCGCCGGTCGCCGTCGGCCCGGGATGGGCCGGCGATGTCCAGATGGGCCCACGGGACATCGTCGACGAACTCCTTGAGCAACAGGGCGGCCGAGATCGTGCCGGCCTGTCCGGCCTTGCCGATGTTCTTCATGTCGGCGATCTCGGAATCGATGTGGGACCGGTAATCCTCCGGCAACGGCAACGGCCACAGCGACTCGCCGGCCCGTTCCGAAGCCCGGCGGATCTCGTTCACCAGCGCGTCACCGGTACCCATCACTCCGGCAATCTCGTCACCCAGGGCCACGATGCACGCGCCGGTCAGGGTGGCCAGATCGATGATGGCATCGGGTTCGGCCTCGACCGCCAGCTGCAGTCCGTCGGAGAGGACGAGCCGACCTTCGGCATCGGTGTTCAGCACCTCGATGGTCTTGCCCTTCCGGGTGGTCAACACGTCGCCCGGCTTGGTGGCCGTGCCGGACGGCATGTTCTCGGTCAGCATGGCCCACGCCGAGATCCTCATCGGGGCACCGAGCCGGGCGGCGGCCTCCAGGGCGGCGAACACGGCGGCCGCGCCACCCATGTCGGTCTTCATCGTCTCCATCCCACCGGCGGTCTTGAGCGAGAGGCCACCGGTATCGAAGGTGATTCCCTTGCCCACCAGGGCCACGTGGGGCACCCGGCCGCCGGACGGCACCGACGCCGGGGGTTCGTAGGTCGCCCGCAGCACCCGGGGCTCGTTGGTCGATCCGGCCGCCACTCCGAGCAGGCCACCGAGACGCTCCTGTCGGATCCGGGCCAGGTCCCATACCTCGACGTCCACGCCCGGGATGGATGCGAGGCGACCCACAAAGACCTCGGCAAAACGCTCCGGCGTAAGTGTGGCGGCCGGTTCGTTGACGAGATCCCGGGCGAGGGTGACACCCGAAGCGATCTCGGTGCCGCGGGCCACGCCCGCCTCGGCCGCATCCAGATCGCCCGGGACGACGACGACCAGCTCCCCCAGGCCGGCCGGGGCGTCTTCGCTGCGCAGCACGTCGTAGCGATAGGAGGTCAAAATTGCCGCTTCAGCCACCGCTTCGGTGGCAACTTCGATGCCGATTCCTTCGACCACGGGCATGACGAAGGCGGCCCGTTCGCCCCCTGACGCTGACCGCACGAAGGCGGCCACCGCCCGTCGGAGCGACTCGAGTCCGGCGTTTCCGACCAGGCGGGCCGTCGGGCCAACGCCGACCAGGACGACGTCCGTTTTGGCGCCGGCCGTGCGCAGCACGACCGTTGATCCCACCTTGCCGGTGAACCGGAGTCGTTCGCACCATTCGGCGTCGAGCGTCGACGGGAGTTCGACGTCGGCCCCGAGAGCGTCGCTGTCTACCGCCACCATGGGTCCATCGTCGCCCGAAACCACCGGAAGGCCCCAGGCCACCAGAGCGTCGCCTTCGACCGAAACTGCTGCCACTACCCGCATCATCATGTGCTCCTTCTCCCGGACCCGACCGGGTCCGGGCTGTCTTCCAACTTCCGGGTTGCTGCCGATCCCTGGTTCCGTGTCATCCCGCCGAAAATCCGATGCCGGCCAGGCGACCGGACCGGCCGGTCATCGGGGCTCGTCCTCCACTCCGGCCTCGGCCGGATCGACCCGTCGGCCGCCTTTGCCCCGGGCCAGCAGATGCTCGTCACCTTCGACCCACCGGGCCATGGCCCACAACAGGTCCGACAGACGGTTGACGTAACGGGGGGCCAGGGAGTCCTCGATGGGGGAAGAGACCATCAACCGCTCGGCCCGCCGCACCACCGTGCGGGCCACGTCGAGGGCGGCCGAGGCCCGGTTGGCCCCGGGCACCACAAAGTCGGTTGGCATCTCGAAGCGGGTCAGCAGGGCGTCGATGTGGCCTTCGAGCGTGTCGATCATCTCCTGGCTGATGAGGGTCTTGCCGGCCACCAATTTGGACCGGTGGGACGGATCGGTCGTGATCTCGGCCATGAGGACATAGAGCGCCCGCTCGAGTTCCACCAGCAAGGTGTTGAGTTCACTGCCCGGCAACGCCTCGGCCCGGGCCAGTCCCATGACGGCCTGGGCCTCGTCGACCGTCCCGGTGATCTGCATGGTGACCGAGTCCTTGCGCACCCGGCCGCCATAGAGGAGTCCGGTGGTCCCGTCGTCTCCGGTCTTGGTGTAAATCCGCGCTCGTTCACTCATGACGTCGATGCTAAGCGAAACCGGCGTGAGGTTTTCCCGGCCCCAACCCTGTTCCTTGGCACTGCGTGCCCACTAGCCTTGTCCCACCATGTCTTCCACTTCTGATTCTCCCTACCTGCGGGCCGTCAACGAGCGCGTCCTGGTCTTCGACGGTGCGATGGGCACCAACCTCCAGCTGGCCGGATTGAGTGCCGAAGACTTCGGTAGTGCGGACCTCGAGGGCTGCAACGAGGTGCTGGTGGTCTCCCGACCCGAATCGGTCGCCAACGTGCACCGCTCGTTCTTCGCCGTGGGTTGCGACGTGGTCGAGACCGACACCTTCGGGGGTTTCAGCACCGTGTTGGCCGAGTACGGACTCGAGAACCGGGTGCGGGAACTCAACCTGGCCGCCGCCACGCTGGCCCGGACGGCCGCCGACGAGTACTCGACGCCGGAGCAGCCCCGGTTTGTGGCCGGCAGCATCGGACCGGGCACCAAGTTCCCCACCCTCGGCCAGATCCGCTACGCCGACCTGCGAGACGTCTACCAGGAACAGGTCGAAGCCCTCATCGAGGGACGGGTCGACCTCATCCTGATCGAGACCGTCTTCGACCTCCTGCAGGCCAAGGCCGCCATCAATGCCGCCCGTCGGGCCATGACCGCCACCGGCATCCACCTGCCCATCCAGGTTCAGGTGACGATCGAACTGACCGGCACGATGTTGCCGGGCACCGAGATCGGCGCCGCCCTGTCGGCCCTCGAGGCCATGGATGTCGACGTCATCGGTCTCAACTGCGCCACCGGTCCGGCCGAGATGTTCGAGCCGCTGCGCTACCTCGTCAGCCATGCCCGGGTGCCGATCTCCTGCCTTCCCAACGCCGGACTGCCGTCGGTGGTCGACGGGGCGATGCACTACGACCTCAGCCCGGAGCAGTTGGCCCAGTACCAACGCCAGTTCGTTTCGGAACTCGGCGTCTCCATTGTCGGCGGCTGCTGCGGCACCACGCCGGACCATCTGGCGGCCGTCGTCGATGCGGTGCGGGGCCTCACCCCGGCCCGGCCGACGCCCGAATCCGAACCCGGGGCCGCCTCGATCTACACGCACGTGCCTTTCGTGCAGGACTCCTCCTTCCTCGTGGTGGGGGAACGCACCAACGCCAACGGCTCGAAGAAGTTCCGGGAAGCGATGTTGGACGGTGACTGGGACACCTGTGTGGCCATGGCCCGGGAGCAGGTCGGAGAAGGAAGCCACCTGATCGATGTCTGCGTGGACTACACCGGGGCCGACGGCGTGGCCGACATGGAGGAGATCGCCTCGCGGTTCGCCACCCAGTCGACCGTGCCCCTGATGGTGGACTCCACCGAAGCCCCGGTGGTCGAGACCGCCTTGGCCTGGATCGGAGGCCGGGCCGTCATCAACTCGGTCAACCTGGAAGAAGGCGACGCCGAAGGTACCCGGCTGGACTCCTTCCTCACCCTGGCCAAGGAGTTCGGAGCAGCCGTCGTCTGCACCTGCATCGACGAAGAGGGCCAGGCCCGCACGGCGGACTGGAAGTTCTCGTCGGCCAAGGCCATCCACGACATTGCGGTGAACCGCTACGGGTTGCGCCCCGAAGATCTCATGTTCGATGCCCTGGCCCTGCCGCTGTCGACCGGCATGGAAGAGAGCCGCCGGGACGGGATCGAAACCATCGAAGGCATCCGCCGCATCAAGGAAGGGTTGCCCGGCGTCTTCACCATTCTCGGCCTGTCCAACGTCTCGTTCGGCCTGAACCCGGCCGCCCGGCAGGTCCTCAACTCGGTCTTCCTCCACGAATGCGTGGGGGCCGGACTCGACGCCGCCATCGTCCACGCCTCGAAGATCCTCCCGCTGGCCCGGATCGACGAGCGGGCCCGGGAGGTCTGTCTCGACCTCATCTACGACCGGCGCACCGACACCTATGACCCGCTCTCCGAACTGCTCACCATGTTCGAGGGGGTCTCGGCCACCTCGAACTCGACCCGGGAGGACCGTTCCGGATGGCCGGTCGAGCAACGCCTCGAGCACCGGATCATCGACGGCGACCGCAACGGGCTGGAAGACGACCTCGCCGAGGCAATGGAGGCCGGCATCACGCCGCTCGCCATCATCAACGACCACCTGCTGGCCGGGATGAAGACGGTCGGCGAACTGTTCGCCTCGGGCGAGATGCAGCTGCCGTTCGTGCTCGGCTCGGCCGAAACCATGAAGACGGCGGTGGCCTTCCTCGAGCCCCACATGGAAAAGGCCGACCAGGGTGGCAAGGGCACCATGGTGCTTGCCACCGTAAAGGGTGACGTCCACGACATCGGCAAGAACCTGGTGGACATCATCCTGACCAACAACGGGTACACCGTGAAGAACCTCGGGATCAAGATCGGGATCGCCGAGATGATCGCTGCCGTGGAGGAGTCCGGAGCCGACGCCATCGGCATGAGCGGCCTGCTGGTCAAGTCCACCCTCATCATGCGGGAGAACCTGGAGGAGCTGAACCGTCGGGGTCTCAGCCACATCCCGGTCATCCTGGGCGGAGCCGCCCTGACCCGTACCTACGTGGAGCGGGACCTGCGCGAGGTGTATGACGGTCGCCTCTTCTACGGAAAGGACGCCTTCGAGGGGCTGCGCACCATGGACCGGCTGGTCGAGATGAAGCGCAGCGGCGAAGACGATCCCGGCTTCGGCACCACCCTCGGCGGCCGGGACCTCGGGCCCCGGCGGAGCGAGTTGCGCCGGCAGGCGGCCGAGGAGGCCAAGGCCCGCGGCGAAGTCCTTCCGGTGCGTTCGCCCGAGGTCGAAGCCGACAATCCACTCTTCCCGCCCCCCTTTGTCGGCGCCCGGGTGGCCAAGGGAATGTCCATCGACGAAGTGTCGGCCTACCTCAACGAGACGGCGCTTTTCCGGAACCAGTGGGGATTCCGGCCCGAAAATGGAGAGACCGACCCCGAATTCAAGGACCGGGTCCGGTCCTTGTTGCGGGAGCAACTGGCGCTGGCCAAGGCCGAGCAACTGCTCGTGCCCCAGGTGGCCTGGGGCCACTTCGCCGCCAACGCCGACGGGGACGATCTCGTCATCTTCACCGACGAGTCGCGGACCGCAGAGCGGATGCGCTTCAACTTCCCGCGCCAGAGCGAAGAGCCGTGGTTGTGCATCAGCGACTTCTTCCGCACGGTGGAGTCGGGCGAAAAGGACTGGGCGACGTTCCAGGTGGTGACCATGGGGCGCCGGGTCTCCGAAGAGGCGGCCCGGCTCTTTGCCGCCGATGAGTACCAGCAGTATCTCTACCTGCACGGACTCGGGGTCGAGATGGCCGAAGCGCTGGCCGAGTTCTGGCACCGTCGCATCCGGGAAGAACTTGGTTTCGCCGATGAGGACGGACCGTCCCTCGCCGGGCTGTTCCGCCAGAAGTACCGGGGTGGCCGCTACTCGTGGGGCTATCCGGCCTGTCCCCGCCTCGAGGACAACGCCAAGGTGGTCGACCTGCTCGGTGCCGGCCAGATCGGGGTCGAAGTCTCCGAAGGGTTCCAGTTGCACCCGGAACAGTCCACCACGGCCATCATCTGCCACCACCCCCGGGCCAAGTATTTCGTGGCCTGATGCCACCGGTGACCTAAGGTGAACCTTGACATGACTTCCTTGGCGACAGGGCACCACCCGCTGATGGCAGCGGCCGGCAGCACGGCCGACATCGAGAAGATCCTGGTCTACGTGGTCATTGCCCTCGTGGTGCTGCTGATCCTCGTCACGATTCTCCGGCGCCGTCAGGCCCGACGTCGTCGGGCGGCCGGCCAGGCCTACTACGACGCCGATGCCGCCCGCTACGGTGGACAGGCGACCTCGAGGGGCGCGGGCGCATCTCTGGCCCCGGACTTCACACCGGGCACGAATCCGGCCCCGGCACCACCCCGGCGCAGCGAATCGATGAGCACGGCACCGCTTCCTTCGACCGGACTGCCCCCCTTGAGAATGTCGGACGCTCCGCCGGCCACCAGCGGTGACGACGAAGCCACGCCGGCGTTCGATGCGGACGCCGCCCGACGGCTCCGCCAACTCCAGTCCGAGGCCCGGGCCGCCGGCGCACCGTCCGTCGACCAGCCCGCTCCGGTGACGAGGGAGGATGGCCCCAGCCCGCCCCTGCCCCGGCTCGAGGTTCCCCCGGCCAACCCGGTCGCCCATCTTCCCCTGTTGCCGGTGGAAGCCCCGGCCCGGGCGGTCGAGGCCCATCCTCTGGTCCCCAACGCCGGGCCTGACGAGTGGGACCTGCCCCCTCCGCCCAGCCGGGAACTGGTCGAGGAGATGAGGCGCAACGCCCTGCCACCCGTCCCGGTGATGGACGATCCCGGCGCCATGTCGGCCCCGGGCCAACCGGACGGGTCCGATCCGTCGTCACCAGGCGACGACGGCAGCGGGGACTGACCGGACCGACTCCTAGAGCGCCAGGGTGGCGCCGCCGTCCACCACCCAGGCCGCCCCGTTGACGTAGCGGGCCGACTCCGAACAGAGAAACGCGGCAATCCGGCCGAAATCTTCGGGATCACCCATCCGGCCGCCGCCACCCAGTTCCTTCATCCGGTCGGTGGCATGCGGCCCGGGGCAGAGGAGATTGAGGGTGACTCCCGGCGCCTCGGCAGCCAGATCCTGGGCTGCCGTCTTGGCCCACGCCCACAGCCCGGACCGGGCCACGTTGGACAGGGCCAGACCGGGCACCGGCTGAATCGCCGAGTAGGACGTGATGAAGACGTTGCGGCCCCAGCCAGCCTGGCGCTGAAGGGGCCAGGCGGCCCGCACGAGCCGCACCGCGCTCAAGAGGTTGTTGTTGATGCCCGAGGTGATGGCGGCGTCGTCCAGACCCAGGGCGCCGCCGGCGGGCGGACCCGGGGAGTTGGCGATGACGATGTCCACCGAGCCGAAGCGTTCGAGCGTGGCGGCCACGAGGTGGGCCGGTGTGTCGGGGTCCGACAGGTCACCCACAAGGATCTCCACGTCGGCCCCGAGTGCGACCAAATCGTCACGGGCCACCTCCAGATGCCCGATGGAGCGCGAGGTCAGCATGACCCGTGCGCCTTCGACGATCAGTGCCAACGCCGTGGCCCGGCCGAGACCTTTCGACGCGGCGGTGACGAGCGCCACCTTTCCGGCCAGACCCAGGTTCACGGAGCGACCCCGGACTCCACGACCGCCAACGCATGGTCGGCCCGGTTCAACCTCTCCGGCCCTCCCTGTTCGTCGATGATCACGATGTCCTCGAGGCGCATGCCGAACCGGCCGGGCACGTAGATGCCCGGTTCGACGCTGAAGGCATGTCCGGGCTCGAGGACGGTTTCGTTTCCCACCACGATGTAGGGGTCTTCGTGCTCCTCGATCCCGATCCCGTGACCGGTGCGGTGGATGAAGTACTCGCCCCAGCCGGCCTCGTCGATCACGGTCCGGGTCACCGCATCGACCGACGCGGCCGTCACTCCGGCCCGGGCCGCCGCCACGCCGGCCTGCTGGGCCCGGCGCAGGACCTCATACGCTTCACCCACCTCCGCCGTGGGTTCTCCGGTCACCACGGTGCGGGTGATGTCCGAGCAGTAGCCGACGTCGCCATCGAGGGCGAGGGCGCCACCGAAGTCACAGACGACGGTCTCTCCGGCCTGGATGACGCGCTCACCCGGTTCGTGATGGGGACTGGCCGCATTCGGCCCACTGCCGACGATGGCGAAGTTGACCTGGAAGTGTCCTTCGGCCAGAAGCCGGGCCCCCAACTCGGCCGAGACATCGGCTTCCCGGCGACCGACCATGGGGATCTCGCCCGCCTGCAAGGCCGCCGCCACCCGGTCGGCGGCCGCACCGGCCCGGCGCAACGCCTCCAACTCGGTGGCGTCCTTCACGGCCCGGAGCGGAGCCGTGACGGCTGACGCCTCCCGCCATCGGGCTTCGGGCAGGTGCCGTTGGAGTCCCAGCACCGTGGTGGCCCAGGCCCGGTCGGAAATGCCAAGACGGCCGGCAGTGGCACCGGCCCGCCTGAGCAGATCCGTAACGAGGTCCATCGGATCTTCGGCGTCCGACCAGGGTGCCAACTCGACCATTCCGTCGCTGTCGGGCACCCGTGGCGCCTCGAGACCCGGCACCACCAGCACCGGGGTTCCCCGGCGGGGCACCACCAGAAGCGTCAGGCGTTCCAGCGGCATGGCGGAGTAGCCGGTCAGCCACGGGAGGTCGGCACCATGGGAGAGGAGCAGGGCATCGATCCCCTGGTGGTCCATGGCCTGGCGCACCCGCTCGAGCCGGTCGACCCGGGCCGAACGGGCACCCTCGGACAACACCGGATTCGGCGTCCCGGCGCTCATGGGAGGACCTTCGAACCCAGGGTCACCGGGACCCAGGCCGGCAAGGGTGCCGGTCGGGCTTCGTCGGCGGCCTCCCTGGCGTGATAGCTCGAACGGGTGAGCGGGCTGGCCTGCACGTGGGCGAAACCCATGGCCTCCCCGGCGGCCGCCAGTTCGTCGAACTCCTCGGGCGCCCACCACCGGGCCACCGGAACGTGCCGGTCGGTCGGCCGCAGATACTGACCGATGGTGATGATGTCCACCCCAACGGCGCGCAGATCCTCCATGGTGGCCAACACCTCCGCTTTCCCTTCTCCCATGCCCACGATGATGCCCGACTTTGTGGTGAAACCGCCATCCTTGGCCCGGGCCAGAACCACCAGGCTTCGGGCGTAGGAGGCGGACGGTCTGACGGCCCGCTGGAGTCGGGCCGATGTTTCAATGTTGTGGTTGACCACGTCCGGCCGGGCCTCGAGCACCAGGTCGAGCGAGGACCGTTCACCCTTCAGGTCCGAGATCAGCACTTCGACCACTGTGTGGGCCGACCGGTCCCGGATGGCCCGGATGGTGGCGGCAAAGGCGGCCGCTCCGCCGTCTGGCAGGTCGTCCCTCGCCACGCAGGTGACCACCGCATGCGCCAATCCCAGGCGGGCCACGGCATCGGCCACCCGGGCCGGCTCGCCCGGATCGAGCGGCAACGGCCGGGACGTGTCGATCAGGCAGAACCCACAGGCCCGGGTGCACCGGGACCCGTTGATCATGAAGGTCGCGGTGCCGGCGGACCAGCACTCATAGATGTTCGGACAGCCCGCTTCTTCACACACGGTCACGAGGTCGGCCCGGGCCAGGGAAGACCGGAGCTCCCGGAACTCCTCGCCCATGCGGACCGGCACCTTCATCCAGGCCGGCTTGCGCCCGGAGATGTCGACCGCCTCGTCGACTCCGGCCCGTCGCAGCCGACGCTGCAAGGCCGACGTGGCCCCGCCCGCACCGGCCGGAGCGTCAACGCCAGCCGGGGTGACGGCCTGATGGCTCTCGACCGGCCCCCACTGTCGCACCGCCGCCGCTTCGACGGCCGAGGCGACCTCGTCGATGGGAACGGACCACCCCTCGGCTTCCAGCGACGTCACCGGGTGGCGCGAGATCCCACACGGGACAATCCGGGAAAAGCCGGCGAGGTCGGTGGTCACGTTCAGGCCAAAGCCGTGCATCGTGCGCCCCCGGGCCACCCGGACTCCCACCGCCGCAATCTTCCTCGGGGCCGGATCAACTCCGGCGAGACCGACCCACACACCGGGGCAGCCCGGCAGCCGTCCGACATCGTCGGCGTCCAGACCGAGTGCCACCAGCGCATCGATCACCACCTGCTCGACCCGCCGCACGTGCTCCGGTCCCCGGTGGGGTCCGGTGCCCACGTTCACGATCGGGTAGCCGACGAGTTGGCCCGGACCATGGAAGGTCACGTCTCCCGCCCGGTCGACGTCCACCATGGTGGCATCGACACCGAGATCCCTGGTGTTGGCCGGATCGGCGTGGCGACCCCGGGTGTAGACATCCGGGTGCTCGAGCAGCAGGAGATACTCCTCGTCGCTCTCCCGCTGCAAGGCCTTTTGCAGGTCCCAGGCCTCGCCGTAGCTGACCCGGCCGAGGCGGCGAACCCTCACGCTCAGAGCTCTCCGGCCCAGTCCCGCTCGTCCAGGATCTCGGCCACCCGGGCCAGGAACCGGGCCACATACGGGCCGTCGACGGCCCGCTGGTCGAAGGTGACCGCCACCATGCCGATCGAGTGGATGGCGATGGACTCGGTCCCGTCGGTCGACTCCACCACCACCGGCTTGCGCCGGACGCCGTCCACCGACAGCACCGCCACCTGGGGCTGGTTGATGATCGGCCCGGTCACAAACGTGCCCAGGGGACCGGTGTTGGAGATGGAGAACGTCCCGCCGCTGATGTCGTCCAGGGTGAGGGCCGAAGCCTCGGCCCGGGCCGTCACCTCCTGGAGGCGACGGGCCATACCCCGAAGGTTCAACTCTTCGGCCTGATGGACCACCGGCACGATGGCGCCCTCGCCCCCGAGGTCCACGCTGACACCGAGGTTGACGTCCCGGTGGACGATCAGTCCCCCGTTTCCGACCGAAGCGTTCAGGTGCGGAAACTCGCCCAGTGCCTCCACTGCAGCCCGGGCCACAAAGGTCACGTAGTCGAGTCCGAAGCCCTCTTCTTCAATGAAGCGCTCCCCGTGGGACCGGCGAATCCGCTCGACGGATTCGTAGTCCACCTCGCGGACCATCAACGTATGGGCGGAGATGGCCTGGGACGCCAGCATGTGTTCGGCCGTGCGTCGGCGGATCGTCGTGAACGGCACCACCTCGTCCCGGTCGCCGGGCGGCGGCGGCGCGAAGGCACCGAGATCCATCGAACCCGAAGGGACCCCACCGGTGGCGGGCGCCACCGGGGTCCCGGCGGATACGGACGTCTGTGGTCCCGACGCCAGGCCGGCCACCGCCCGTTCGGCATCCGAGCGGGTGATCCGGCCACCGAGTCCGGTGCCGGTCAGAGTGGCCGGGTCAATGCCGGCGTTGGTCAGAAGGGCCCGAACCACCGGTGAGAGGACCGCTCCACCGACCGGGGCGGACACCGGTCCCGACGTCGTTCCGGTCTCGGCCGGGACCTGAGCAGGCGGATCCGACCGAGCCGGATCCCCGGCCGGCGCCACACCGGTCGGAGCCTCGGGAGTCGGAACCTCCGCCACTTCTCCGGCCGGCGAGATGACGGCGAGAACGACGCCCATGTCGACCGTGTCGCCTTCGGGCACCAGAATGGCGGTGAGCACCCCTTCAACCGGAGACGGAACTTCGGAGTCGACCTTGTCGGTGGAGACTTCATAGAGTGGCTCATCGCGGGCCACGGCGTCTCCGACCGCCTTCAGCCATCGGGTGATGGTGCCCTCGGTCACCGTCTCCCCGAGTTCGGGCAGCGTGATGTCAGCCAACGTGCAGTCCCCTTCCGGTCAGTGCCAACACGGCTTCGCCAAACGTCTCGGACAGGGACGGATGGGGTTGGATGAAGTGCGCCACCTCGTCCACGGTCGCTTCCCAGTTGACGGCAAGGTATCCCGCTCCGAGCTGTTCGGTCACCCACGGACCGACCATGTGGACACCCAACACCTGGCCCGCCGAGCCGTCGGGCCTCCGTTCGGCCACCACCTTGACCATGCCCTCGGTCTCGCCGATGATGCGGGCCCGGCTGTTCCCCCCGAACGGGTCCTTCTTCACCACGACATCGTGACCGGCCGAGCGGGCCTGGGCCTCGGTCATTCCGGCAAAGGCCACTTCGGGATGACAGTAGATGGCCCAGGGCACCCGGGAGTAGTCCACCGGCACGGCCGCTTCCCCGAGAACGGACCGGACGGCCACGATCGCCTCGGCGAAGGCCACGTGGGCCAGTTGGGGGGTGGCCGTGGCGTCGCCCACCGCCCAGACCCCCGGTGCCGTGGTGGCCATGAGTTCGTCCACGACGACGAATCCTCGCTCGTCGATGGTCACCCCCGTGCCCTCGCCCAGCAGGCCCTCGGTCCGGGGTCGGCGTCCGACCGACACCACGACCGCATCAACCTCGACGCTCTGGGAGTCGCCGTAGGACACGACGGTGGAAGTTCCGTCCGGACTGGGGGTGTGGCCGTTCACCTGGGTGCCGGCCAGAACGGTGATGCCCCGCTTCTTGAACGACCGGGCCACGGTGCGGACAACGTCGTCGTCACAGCCGTTCAGGATGGTCTCCATGGCTTCGAACATGGTCACCTCGGAACCGAGGTCGGCCAGCATCGAGGCGAACTCGCAACCGATGGCCCCGCCTCCGATCACGGCCACCCGTCCGGGCAGGGTCGCAAGGTCGAGGAACTCGTCCGAGGTGAGCACCAGCCGGCCGTCCACGACAAACCCGGGGACGGTCCGAGGCAGGGACCCCGGAGCCAGCACCACGTTGCTTCCGGAAATCCTGGTCACCTCGCCATCACTTCCGGTGATCGTGACCTCGCCGTCGGCACCGAGCGTGCCGGTCCCGTTGTAGAGGGTGATGCCCCGGCCCTTGATCAAACCGGACAGGCCGGCAAACAGCTGCCCCACCACACTCTGTTTGCGGTCCTGGCTCACCGTGAAATCGACGGCGGGCACGACGCCGTCACCGATCCCGAACTGTTGGGCACCTCGGACGGTCCGGTTGACCGACGCCGTCTCCAGAAACGCCTTGGCAGGCACACATCCCCGGTGCAGACAGGTACCGCCGACCTTGTCCTGCTCGACCAGGGCCACCGACAGACCGGCCGATGCCCCATAAAGGGCCGCTGCATAACCGCCCGGACCCCCTCCGATCACCACGAGGTCAAAACTGTCGGGCACCGCAACGCCTTTCTCGATCATGTCGCCTTTCCGGGCGACGACACGGCCACACTACCGGTCGAAGCCCGAAAGGCAGCCAGGATGGAAACCGCCCACAGGAGTGATGGACAACACCCCCCTGGTGCCGGAACAGGCAAACGAGAAAGGACCCGGGCTAGGTAAGGACCCGGCGGCGGAAGTTGCGGAGGCCGAGGCCGAGAAAGAGTGCCAGGAATCCGGCCAGAACCGGATAGATCACATACAGGTGAAGGTGCGGCGCCGAGGTCAGGGCGGCCCGCATCCCTTCGTTGACGTAGATCAAGGGATTCACCAGCACCAGGATCTGCAGCCAGTGGATGCCGTGGACCTCGACCGGAGCCAACCGGGTCCACTCGTAGTAGGTGCCACCGAGGAAGGTGACGGGCAGGATGATGAAGCCGAACATGAGGCCGATGTTGCGGGGCTCGAAACTCGTTCCCAACAAGAGCCCGAGCGAAGCCATCGTCACGCAGGCCAGGGGTGTCAGCGTGAGGATGATCCACCAGTGGAAATCGAAGTGTGCCTCCACCCCCTTGGCGTGGACGACCGAAGCGATGGGCAACACGATGATGGCCGAGATCAGGCCCTGGACGGCGCCCGAGAAGACCTTGGCCATGGCGACCAGCCAGATCGGACACGGGGCCTGCACCCGGTCCTCGATCTCCCGGGTGTACCCGAACTCCTGGGACATGGTCAGCGCCACCGACTGCACTCCCTGGAAGAGGATCGAGATGCCCACCACTCCGGGCACGAGCACCGTGGCGAAGTCCGACTGGGCGGCCGTGTTCGTGCCACCGCCGATCCCCTGTCCGATCTTGGGAAAGACGTAGAGAAAGACGAAGCAGAGCAGAAAAGGCTGCACCAGGGTCCGGGCGACGAACTCGAACAGGTGCTTGCGCACCACCAGCAGGTCCCGCAGGATCAGCGCCCACAGGGCCAGACGGGCGGCCGAGATCGCCGAGCGATCCGGCGCGGTGTGCACCCAGGTGGCGCTCTGGTCGGGAGTCGGCATGGCATAAGACGTGCTCATCAGTCGCGCAGGTCCTTTCCGGTCAGGTTGATGAAGACCGTCTCGAGGGAAGGCTCGGCCACCGACAGGTCGGCCACCCGAAACCCGGCGTCTTCGGCGGCGGCCACCACCAGAGGGACCAGTCGCTCCCGTCCGCGGACATGAAGGGCCACGCCGCCATCGACCGGCCTCGCCGCGGTCACCCCGGGCACCGCGGCACCGAGCACCCGACCCAACTCGGCCGGATCTCCACTGGCCATGACGGTCACGATGGTGTCGGCGTCGATCTCCTGTTTGAGGGCAGCCGGGGTGCCAAGCGCCAGGATCCGGCCCTGGTCCATGATGGCCACGCGGTCACACAACTGGTCGGCTTCTTCCATGTAGTGGGTGGTCAACAGGATCGTCTGGCCGGCCTGGTTCAACTCCCGCAACGTCTCCCACAGGGCGAGGCGGCTTTGGGGATCCAGACCGGCGGTGGGTTCGTCGAGGAACAGGACGGCCGGGCGGTGGAAGATGGCCCGGGCCACCATCAGACGTTGGGCCATGCCACCGGAGAGCGCATAGACCGAGGCCTTGCCCCACTTCTCAAGATGGAACTGAACGAGCAGTTCGTCTGCGATCTTCCGGGCCGCCCGCGACGGGTAGCCGAACAGCCGACCATGGAAATAGAGGTTCTCCCACACCGTCAGTTGACGGTCCAGCGTGTTCTGCTGGCTCACGATGCCGAGGATCTGCTTGGCCAACGCCGGTTGGGCCACCACGTCGATGCCGCCGACAAACGCCCGGCCCGAGGTCGGAATGACCCGGGTGGTCAACATGCCGGCCGTCGTGGTCTTCCCGGCGCCGTTGGGCCCGAGCAGACCGAAGATCTCTCCGGAGCCCACCTCGAGGTCGAGTCCGTCGACGGCGGTGAACTCGGAACCGGCGTAGACCTTGGTCAACCGTTCCGTCCGGATGACGGCCCCACCGCCAGTAGGCGGGTGGTGGGCCGAGGACGAAGGAGTCTTGGGACCGGTCACCACCGCACTCAAACGTCCCTTTTCGCCCGGTTGCCTTGCAATACTCCCCGGGTCCTTAAAGAACCGGAACCCGGTAGGGAAATGCCGATGCCCGTCCGGATGGCCACACCGGCCGCCCGGACGGGCATGGAACGAAACTGGACCCGGTCGCCGGGCCCGGACGCCTACTTCGGCGGCATCCGGATGCCACCGTCGAGCCGGATGACTTCGGCATTGAGGTAGCTGTTCGTGGCGATGTGGGCCACCAGGGCGCCGAACTCGGACGGCTCACCGAGGCGCTTCGGAAAGTTCACCGACTGGGCCAGGGCGTTGCGGGCGTCATCGGGCAACATGGCGAGCAGCGGGGTGTTGAAGAGTCCCGGGGCGATCGCCAGCACCCGGATACCCACCACCGCAAGGTCGCGGGCCGCCGGCAGCGTCATGCCAACCACGGCGCCCTTGGATGCCGAGTAGGCCAACTGGCCGATCTGTCCGTCAAACGCCGCCACCGAGGCGGTGTTGACGATCACACCACGCTCGCCGTTGGCCTGGGGCTCGACGGTGGCCATGGCCGACGCCGCCTTGGTCATGATGTTGAAGGTGCCGATGACGTTCAGGTTCTGGATGAACTGGAACGGAGCCAGATCATGGGGCGAGCCGTCGCGGTTGATGACCCGACCGACCCAACCGGTCCCGGCGCAGTTCACGGCGATACGCAGGTTGCCGCCGTCGGCCGCCTGGTCAACCGCCTTCTGGCAGTCCTCGGGATCGGTCACGTCGCCGGCCACGTAGTTGGCGTTGGCACCGATTTCGGCCGCCACGGCCTTGGCGCCATCTTCGTTGCGGTCGAAAATCGTGACGCGCACGCCCTCCGAGGCCAGCTTGCGAGCGGTCGCCTCACCGAGGCCCGATGCTCCACCAGTAATGATTGCCGAACTTCCGTTGATCTCCATTGCCCCAGATTAGGAGAAGTTGGGCCTCCACCCCAAACCGGCGGCCACCTCCTGACCGTCTCCGGCGGATGTGGTCGGGGCCGGGGTGTCGCCCCCGGAGGCGGTCAGTCCATCTGGGCCGATGCGGCCGCCAGTGCCAGTTGGTCGACGACGTCGTTCATGCGGTCCCCGGAATGACCTTTCACCCAGGAAAACGTGATGCTTCGTCCCTCGTCGAGCACCATGGGCAACAACTCCTTCCAGAGATCCTGGTTGGCCACCGGCTCACCCTTGCTGTTGCGCCAACCCTTGCGTTGCCATCCGGCCCACCAGCGCTGCCTGAAGCAGTTGACCACGTAGGTCGAGTCGCTGACCACGTGCAACGGGCCGTCCAGGGTCTTCAGGGCCTCGATCACCGCCCTCACCTCCATGCGCTGGTTGGTGGTGTGCGGCTCGCCGCCGCTGCCACTGGCCCCGCCGTCCACCGCCCAGGCCCACCCACCGGGCCCGGGGTTCCCCCGACACGAACCGTCGGTGTAGACGGTCACCCGGTCAGCCGCATTGTCGATGTTGCCCATGGTTTCGTTCACCCTCCGATCATGCCCTCTGGCGACGGGCCCGCGGTGCACGGCCCCCGGACGGGCCGATGGCTGTCGGATCGCCCCGAAGGGCGCCAAAAGTGGCCCTTCACCCTAAACTTGTCAGATGCCCCCGTTTCTGACTGGCGACGACGACGCCGACGAACTCCTCTTCGCCGACCCGCTGGCGCTGCTGATCGGCATGGTGCTGGACCAGCAGATACCGATGGAGCGGGCGTTTCGCGCCCCGTTCGAACTGCGCGAGCGCCTTGGTGGCACCCTGGACCCGGCGGATCTGGCCGCCATGGACCCTGACGCCCTGACCGAGATCTTCCAGCAGAAACCGGCCCTGCACCGCTTCCCCCGCTCCATGGCGGCCCGGGTGCAGGAGGTCTGCGGTGTGGTCGTCGGCCAGAATCAAGGGGTGGCCAGCAACCTGTGGGAGTCCGCCACCTCCGGTGAGGAACTGCTGGCGACCTTGCGGACCCTGCCCGGGTTCGGCGAGCAGAAGGCCCGGATCTTCGCCGCTCTGTTGGCCAAGCGGCTGGGTGTGACCCCTCCCGGCTGGCAGGAGGTCACCTCTCCTTACGGGGAAACCGGCGTCTTCCTGTCGGTGGCCGACATCGACTCCCCGGAAGCCTTCAAACGGGTGCGGGCAGCCAAGCAACAGGCCAAAGCCGAGGCCCGGGCCCGGTCGACCACGTCCGGGTGACCACACACCAACGGTCACCCATGGAGACACCGGCCGGCCGACGCTGGTCCCTCGCCAAACGGCGCCTCTACCTCTGCACTGGCGACCGACCGGACCTGGCGGGGTTCATCGAAGGAGTGATCCGGGGCGGTGTCGATCTCGTCCAGCTACGGGACAAGCATCTGGACGACGCCGAGCTGGCCCGGCGCTCCGCCGTCATCCAGAACGTCTGTACCGCCCACGACGTGCCGTTCGTCCTGAACGACCGACCCGATCTGGCCGCCGCCATCGGAGCCGACGGAGTCCACGTCGGACAGGACGACCTCGACCCCATGGCCGCCCGGCGCCTCGTGGGCCCGGACGCCATCGTCGGCCTGTCAACCCATGCCTCAAGCGAGCTGACGGCTGCCTTGGAGGGCCTCGGGCCCGACGGGGCAACCGTCCCGGTTGACTACCTGTCGGCTGGTCCTGTGGTCGCCACACCGACCAAGCCCGGACGGCCCGGGACCGGCCTGGCCTATGTCTCTGAGGCCACGATGCGCACTCCCCTGCCGGTGTTTGTCACCGGGGGCATCACACCGGAGACGCTGGGCGATGTCGTGCTGGCCGGCGGCCGCCACATGGTGGTGGTCCGCTACCTCACCGAGTCCGACGACCCGGAAGGGGCGGCCCGGAAACTGCGAACCGCCCTCGATGAGGCCATCGCCACAGCCGACGCCACCGTCTGACGACCGGCGTGGACGTCCGGGTCGACCGGTGCCCGGTCAGCCGGCCGAGGACGCGCTGCCGGTTGACGACGTTGCCGGGTTGGGGGCGTTCTTGACGGTCGCGCCGGCCGGGAGGGACACGGTCCCTGCCGAGTTCACGTTGGAGATCGAGAGGTCGATCGTCTCTCCGGTCACCTTCAGGTTCAACGTCGAGATGTAGTTGCCGGCAATCGATCCCGAGAACTGCCCGGTCTGGCCACCCCGGGTCACCGAGAAGGTGAAGGTCTGTCCATGCTGGACCACGTTCGTCGCCATTCCGGCCAGACGGAGATACTGGCGAACCGGATCCGAGGCGTTGGCCAGCTGCGTCGCGGGCTGGCTGTAGAAGGTGAGGCTGCTGGTTGGCGTGGATGCCGCAACCGTCTTCGTCTCATACGCCCGGCCGCCGATGATGTACACGTAGGTGCGCTGGTTGTTGCGCTGCACGTAGCCACCCAGCTTGTCCGGGGAGTTGTAGGTCAGATGGTCGCTTTCCACCACTCCTTGGGCCGTCGCCACGACGCTCTCGTCATAACTGGTCGCACCCAGCGTGTTGGTCACCGCCGTCGCAAACGAGGTGGCGTTCTTCGACTGGGAGAGGCCGAGGAGCGCTCCCGCACCGCCCAGAAGGACGAGGATGGCGAGGATGAGGAACGGGGTCGCGTTGCGGGACGTCATGGTCTAGACGTTACGTCATGGAAGACGTGACCCGGACATGATGGCGCGAACTTTTCCGCAGTGACGTTGGGCACAGGAAGAACTCCCGGGGTGCGACTCAGATCCCGATGCGCTGGGCCAGCAGTTCCCGGTGATACGCCGGGTCTCCCAGCATCAACTCCGAGGACTTGGCCCGCTTGAAGTAGAGGTGGGCCGGGTGCTCCCAGGTGAAGCCGATGCCTCCGTGGATCTGGATGTTCTCGGCGGCAGCGTGGAAGTAGGCCTCCGAGCAGTAGGACTTGGCGAGACTGGCCACCACCGGGAGTTCCTCGGAATCCTCGGCAGCCGCCCAGCCGGCGTAGTAGGCGGCCGACTTGGCCGACTCCACCTCGAGCAGCATGTCGGCGCACTTGTGCTTGATGGCCTGGAAGCTGCCGATGGGTCGACCGAACTGGATGCGGGTCTTGGCATACTCGACAGCACTGTCGAGGCACCGCTGGGCGCCGCCCACCTGTTCGGCCGCCAGGGCCACGGCGGCCAGATCCAGCGTCTTGGCCAGGCCGGGCTCGGCCCCTCCGTCAGTTCCCACCAACCGGGCCGGCGTGCCGGCGAACTCGAGGCGGGCCTGCTTGCGGGTCTGGTCCATGGTGGCCAGCGGAGTCCGGATCAGGCCGTCCGCATCGCCTTCGACGGCGAACAGCGACAGGCCGGCGGCGGTGCGGCCGACCACCAGGATCAGATCCGCATTGTGGCCGTCGATGACAAAGGACTTGGTTCCGCTGAGCGTCCAGCCGTCACCGGCGGGCGTTGCCGCAAGCTCGACGGCGTCGGTTGTCCACTTTCCGCTGTCCTCGGTGAAGGCCAGGGTGGCGATGGTCTCTCCGGCGGCAATGCCGGGCAGCAGGTCGGCCTTGGCCGACTCGTCACCCGAGGTCAGCAGGGCATTGGCCGCCAGGGCCACGGTGGCAAAGAACGGCGAGCAGAGCAGGGCGGCCCCCATCTCTTCGAGCACCACCACGAGCTCCACATAGGAGAAGCCGGCACCGCCGTACTCCTCCGGGATGGTCAGGGACTGCAGGCCCAACTGGTCGGCCATCTGGCTCCAGACCGCCCGGTCGAATCCTTCGGTCGTCTCCATCAGTCGACGGACTTCCGTCTCGTCGGACTTCTCCTCGAGGAACCGTCGCACCGACCGGCGGAGTTCGTCCTGCTCTTCACTAAAGGCGAAATTCATCTCTGCGCGATCCCCTGACTCAACCTCCCAAGCGGAGGCACGGTGCCCTTGTTTACCAGAACCACAGCGGTGGAAGCCACATGGACAAGTTGAAAACCCTCCGCTGCCGTCGAAGGGTTGAACCCTGGGGACATCCGCCTGGCCACTACGCTTTGGCGCAAGCTCCGGAGGCAACCGCCCCTCGGAGCCAGGCCGACCGCCGGAGGACCCTCGATCCGGCCTTGCGAGGAGAAGACCCCCATGGCTCCCACCACCATCGAGTACGAAGACACCGCCGTTTCGGTCCACAAGGTCGTCGTGGGGCCTATGGACAACAACGTCTACATCGTGCGTTGCCGGTCAACCGGTGATGCCCTGCTCATCGATGCCGCCAACGAACACGAACTCCTGCTCGAACTCTGCCGGGACCTCGGGGTGCGCCGGGTCGTGGAGACCCATGGCCACTGGGATCACATCCAGGCGGTCGAGGCCGTCCGGGATGCCGGATACGACGTGGCAGTCACCCAGGCCGATGCCGAGATGCTGCCCTCCTACGACCAGATTCTGGACGACGAGACAACGCTCGAAATCGGCAACCTGAGGATCGCCACCATCGCCACGCCGGGTCACACGCCCGGCTCGATGTGTTTTGCCGTCGAGGGGACGCCCCTGCTCTTCACCGGGGACACGCTCTTCCCCGGTGGGCCGGGCAACACCAGCTTCGAGAACGCCGACTTCTCCACGATCATCGAGTCCATCGACCGTCGCCTGTTCTCGGCCTTTGCCCCTGACACCCTGGTGCTTCCGGGTCACGGGACCGGGACGACCATCGGGACCGAGGCACCCCATCTCGACGAATGGGTCGCCCGGGGCTGGTGATTGACCCTGGTGACGCCGTCGTGGTGTGGCGTTCCCGCCGCCTACCCCCCGGTTGTCGGGCGGCCCACCGAGGTGAGTGGCGGCCGGGGTGCCCTCACCACTTCGATGTTGGCGGGCAGGCCCGTGATCCGCACGCCACCTTCCACATGGCTGCCGACTTCGATGGTCACCCGGGTTCCCGCCAGGGGAATGCCGTCGACCTTCAGGTAGGTAATGAAATCGGGCAGGTTCGGTGACAGCCAGATCTTTCCGTAGGGGATCCAGGGGTCGAGACGCAGCAGGGTGCGCAGACACAGCAGCGGTGATGCCGCGGCCCAGGCCTGCGGGGAACACGACGTCGGGTAACCCACCGGGGTCGAGAGTTCGCTGCGGGCCAGACCGCTGAAGAGTTCCGGCAGGCGGCCCGACTCGGCCACGGCCGCATCGAGGAGTCCGAAGATGACCCGCTGGGCTTCGGCGTCGTAGCCGTAGCGAGCCAGGCCCGCCGCCACAATGGCCGTGTCGTGGGGCCACACCGAACCGCAGTGGTAGCTGATCGGGTTGTATCCCCCACTGCTGGCGGACAACGTCCGGAGGCCCCAGCCGGTGAACATGTCCTCGGACATGAGCGCCTCGACGACCCGGGCCGCCTTGTCCTCGTCGACGATGCCGGTCCACAGGCAGTGTCCGATGTTGGAGGTCAACGAGTCAATGGGCTGCTTGTTGGCGTCGAGACCGACCGCGAACCACCCATGGTCCTCCATCCAGAAATCCCGGTTGAACGCCACCTTCAAGGCGGTGGCCTTGGCCCGGAAGCGCTCGTAGGTGGCGGTGTCGTTCGCTTCAAAAGCGAAGTGGGCCATGGCCAGATACGCCCCGTAGGTGTAGGCCTGCACTTCCGCCAGGGCAATCGGCGCCTCGGCCACCCGGCCGTCGCCGTAGCGGATGCCGTCCCAACTGTCCTTCCACCCCTGGTTGGCCAGTCCTCGCTCGCTGGAGCGGTGGTACTCGACGTAGCCGTCCCCGTCGGCGTCGCCGAAGTGCTCGATCCAGGCAATCGCCGCCTCGGCGTTGGGCAGCAACTCGTCGACCAGGTCCCGGGCAACATCCCAGCGCCGCAGTTCGCCGAGCAGCATGACAAAGAGTGGTGTCGCATCAGCGGTGCCGTAGTAGATGCTGCCACCGCCGAGGGAGAGCGACGCCGCCTCGGAAAAGCGCATCTCGTGCAGGATCCGACCGGGCTCCTCGTCGTGGGCCGGATCGACCTTTCTGCCCTGGAACCGGGCCAGGGTCTGAAGCACGCCTCGGGCCAGTTCGGGATCGATCAGAAGGGCCATCCATGCCGTCAGCAGCGAGTCCCGGCCGAACACCGTCATGAACCAGGGAGCACCGGCCGCCACGACCACCCGCTCGGGATAGTCGGGATCGAAGATCCGAAGGGCCCCGAGATCCTCGAGGCTCCGGGTGACCACCGTCTTCAACCGGGCATCATCCGACGTGACCTGGGGCACCTGCTGACGCCAGTTGGCCAGGCGCTCCGAGGGCATGGCCCGTTCGATCGGCTCCCCGCACCGGTAGCGGGGTTCGATCAGCGTCCCGTTGAAGACCGGGGCCACCTCGCAGCAGGTCGACCACTCCCCGTGGGCCGGGACCTGGGCCACAAAACGGACCGAGCCCCCCTCGATCCGGGCATCCCCGTGGAACCGGAGTGCCACTTCCCGGCCCCGGGGGCCCTCGGCCGCCACATAGCGGACCACCACGGCCGGTCCGGCGTCCCCCGCTCCGGTCGGTGGCACCACCTCCACCTCGCAAGCGACCGCCTGGCGTTGGTGATCCACCCGGCCTTCCTTCACGGCGAACAGGTCGGCAAAATCGACGGCCACGGAGAGCGCCACCTCGCACTCAAGCGCTTCGTCGGCAAAGTTCCGCAAAGTCAACTGCTCGAACATGCCCTGTCCCACGTGGCGCTCCCGGAACACCATCACCGTCGAGTCGGCCCGTCCCGGTGCCGGTCGGCCCCGGGACACGAAGGTGGCGGAGAACGGATCGTCGTTGACCGCCGCCAACGGCTCGGTCGCCATCCCGTCGATCCGGAGCTCGAAACCGGACAGCAGCCTCGTGTCCCGCACGAAGAGGCCATGGGCGCTGTCGGGCCGGATGTCTCCTGTGGCCTCCGAGATCACGAAGCTGGATTCGTCGACCAGGGTGACCGAGCCCATTCCCCCGTTCCACTGGGTGACCGGACCGGCGTAGTTCCAGGGGTCGGACATGATCCAAGCGTAGTGGACCCACCTTGCCGCTCCGCTGGTCCGATTCGTTGGTCCCCTCCGTCGTCCTTCCGTACATTCCCACTCCGGCCGTAGGAGAAATCCCGGGATGGGAGTAAGGTCAAGGGCGTGAGCGACACCGAAGCGGCCAGGAACCGCACTGAAGACGGCACCACTCCGCCGCTGCTTGTCATCGACAATCTCCACGTCTCGGTGGAGGGCCAGCCCATCCTGAAGGGCGTCAACCTGTCAGTCCAGGCCGGTCAGGTCCATGCCCTGATGGGACCGAACGGTTCGGGCAAGTCGACCCTGTCCAACGTGCTCCTCGGACACCCTTCCTACGAGGTGACGGCCGGGTCGGTCCGGTTCCGCGGCGAGGACATCACGTCCTGGCCCACCGATGTGCGGGGCAAGGCAGGGTTGTTCCTCGCCTTCCAGGAGCCCGAAGCGATCGGAGGCGTCCCGGTCATCCAGTTCCTGCGGCAGGCCCTTTCGGCCCGTCGGGGGATGGACCTCTCGGTACTCGAAGTCCGCCTGATGATGATGGAGTGGATGGACAAGCTCGGCATGGATCCCGCCTTCGGCGAGCGGCACCTGAACGAAGGTTTCTCGGGCGGCGAGAAGAAGCGCAACGAAATCCTCCAGATGGCCATGCTCGATCCGGATCTCGCCGTGCTCGACGAGACCGACTCCGGCCTTGATGTGGACGCACTCCGGGCCGTGGCCCGGGGGGTGAATACCGTGCGGGAGGTCCGACCCGAACTCGGAGTGCTCGTCATTTCGCACTACCAGCGCATGCTGGACGAGCTGCACGCCGACGTTGTCCATCTTCTGGTGGACGGCGTGATCGTGGCTCAAGGTGGTCCCGAACTGGCAGCCCGGCTGGAAGCAGAAGGGTATGACGCGTGGCGCTGAGCGAATCCACCACTGCCTTTGACGTGGCCGCCGTGCGGAAGGACTTCCCGCTCCTCGCCCGGACCGTCCACGGGAAGCCGATCGTCTATCTGGATTCGGCGGCCTCCTCCCAGCGGCCCCGATCGGTCCTCGATGCGATGCGTCACTACGACGAAACGACCCACGCCAACGTGCACCGCGGGGTCTACACCATCGCCGAAGAGGCGACCCGGTTGTTCGAATCGGCCCGGGTGGCCGTCGGACGCTTCGTCGGCGCTCCTGATCCCGCCCACGAGATCGTCTTTGCCAAGAACACCACCGAGTGCCTGAACCTGGTGGCCCACACCTGGGGACGGACCCATCTCCACCCGGGAGATGTCATCGTCCTGACCGAGATGGAGCACCACGCCAACATCGTTCCCTGGCAGATGCTGGCAGCCGAGCGGGCACTCGAGATCCGGTGGATCCCGGTCGACGACGACGGCCAACTGGTGTTCGACGACCTCGAGGCGCTGGTCGACGGGGCCCGGCTGGTCGGCCTCACGGCCATGTCGAACGTGCTCGGCACCATCAATCCGGTGGCCCAGGTGGCCGAAGCGGCCCATCGGGCCGGAGCGGTGGTGGTGGTCGATGCTGCCCAGGCGGTGCCGCACCTGCCGACCGACGTCACGGCCTTCGGGGCCGACTTTGTGGCGTTCGGCGCCCACAAGATGCTGGGCCCGACCGGCATCGGCATCCTGTGGGGCCGGAGGGAGATTCTCGAGAGCCTGCCTCCCTTTCTCGGTGGCGGCGAGATGATCCTCGACGTCCGCAAGGACGGGTTCACCCCCAACGAGATTCCCTGGCGGTTCGAAGCCGGCACCCCGCCCATCACCGAAGCCATCGGCCTCGAAGCGGCGGTGGCCTACCTGGAAGGTCTCACCATGCCGGCCGTCCGCCAACATGAGATCGACCTCACGACCTACGCCATGGGCTTGCTGCGGGACCGCTTCGGAACCGACATCACCATTTTCGGACCTCCGGATCCGGCGGACCGTGGAGGCGTGATCTCGTTTGCCCTCGGTGACGTCCATCCCCACGACATCTCCCAGATCCTCGACGAGTACGGAGTGTGCGTGCGGGCCGGCCACCACTGCGCCAAGCCCCTCATGCGCCGTCTGGGCGTCAACGCCACCGCCCGGGCGTCGTTCGGTCCCTACAACGACGAGGCCGACGTCGACGTACTCGCCGAAGCCCTCCAACACGCCCGGGAGTTCTTTTCGTGAGCCCGGCGAACAGCGGTGTTCCGACCCATGGCACCAGCGGGATCGTGGACCCCGGACGGGGCGTTGCCTTGCGTTGGCCGTCGGGACCGGCACACTACGCTGAGGGTGTGTATCCAACGTGTGAAATGACGGCCTGATGCCCGGCCTCGAAGACCTCTACCGGGAGATCATCCTGGACCATTACCGCTCACCGCGGAACCGGGGCGAGCTCGAGTGCCCGCCGGCCCACCGGATCGAAGGCTTCAACCCGCTCTGCGGTGACGAGATCGTTGTCAGCCTGCTCGTCGAAGACGGGGCCCTGGCCGACATCAAGATCGCCGGCACCGGATGCTCGATCAGCCAGTCCTCGGCCTCGCTGATGTCGGCCGCCGTGAAGGGCAAGTCGGTGCCCGAGGTCAGGGAGCTGATCCAGACCTTCAAGGGCATGATGTCCATCCATGAAGCGACCCTCCCGGCCGGCGACGGCGGGAAGTCGGTGGGAGACACTCTGGTCGAACCCATGGCGATCGACATCAACGCGATCGGCGAGCTGGCGGCCTTGCAGGGAGTGGTGAAGTTCCCGGTCCGTATCAAGTGCGCCACCTTGTCGTGGAACACGTTGGCCCAGGGACTCGACGAACTCGGAGAGACCTGAATCAGGGGCCAGGTCGGCAAGACGACCCCGCTCCGGACGGCAGTCCCGGGGATCCGGTTCTCCTCCGCCGGGGCTCAACAGGGCGTCGGATCAAAATCCGGGGGCGGTGCCGTGGTCGTGGTGGTCGGCGCCGTACCGGTGGCCCCCGCCACCGTGGTCGCCGTGGCCCCCGATGAACCGGTGGTTCCGCTCGCACCGACGCTCACCGGAGAGCCGTAGGGATCCGGCGGTGGCGTGGTTGCCACCCCGGGAGGTCCTCCGAGGAACGTCGTGATGACCGAGTTTGCTTCCGGCTCCTGAACGTAGAGCACATCCCCCAGGCCAGCGAAAGTCGACGAGGCCTGCGAGTAGGTCGGCAACGTCTGGGTCTCGAGGCTGGACGATGCGAACTTGTGGAACTGTCCGGCCAGATTCACCAGATCGGAGACTTTGAAACTCGAGTCGATGGTCACACCGTGGGCCACCGAGGAGATGAAGGCATTGAGCGTCAACGGGTTGTACTTACCCTCGGCCTGGTTGATCAACGCCTTCAGGAACGCATTCTGCCGCTGGATGCGGCCGAAATCACTGGTTCCGTCGTACTGCCAGTAGCCGCCTTCGTAGTACTGGTAGTGACGGCTTCGTGCCACCGCCAGCGCCTGGTTCCCGTCCAGATGCTGGCATCCAGCTCCCACGTCGAGTCCGGAGTAGTAGTCCCGGGCCGGATAGGTGAAGTCCAGATTGATGCCACCGACGGCATCGACGGCGCTCTGGAAGCCGCCGAAGTCGATCTGGACCACGTGTTCGATCGGGATGCCGAAGTTGTTCTCGATGGTCTGGACCAGTTGGCTGGGCCCGGCGTTGTAGGTGGCATTGATCCGGTTGTAATGACCGAAATCGGTCGTGTCGCCGGCGATGGCCACCACGGTGTCCCGGGGAATCGACAGCACCCGGATCTGGCCCGTGGCCGGGACGACATGGAGGATCTTCACCACGTCACTACGCTGGCCGGTCACCGAGGATGCCGATCCATACTGGCCGCCGGTCAAGCCGGACCGGGAGTCGGATCCGATCAGAAGCACGTTGAAGGGAAGTCCCACCGGCACCACCTTCAGGTGGGTGACCGAAACCTTGGTGACCTGGTTGAAGCGGTAGGTGACGTAGTAATCCGTCCCGGCCACTGCCACGAGGGCCGCCGCCACCACGACCACGAGGGCAAGCAGGACCCGGTCGACCCACCGGCGCCGACGATGGGGCCGACGGGCCTCCTTGCGGCGGGCTTTGGCGCTGTGGGCGCGGCGGGCGGACATGGTCAAACGCTACCGGTTGCCTTGCGCCATGGGCGTGACGCCCCGGCCCTGCTGGTGGCGCCGTGGCTGGCCGGTCCCGTTTCGAACAGGCCGGCCATCGCTCCTCAGCGGTACCCGGCGTATCCCGACTTGTCGACGAGGTCGGCGAGCGACCGGTCGCCGGTCGCCACCACCTTGCCATCGGCCATGACGTGCACGACATCGGGCGGCAACACGTCAAGCAGGC
The DNA here is from genome assembly GCA_903894295.1 of uncultured Acidimicrobiaceae bacterium. Taxonomy (GTDB): domain Bacteria; phylum Actinomycetota; class Acidimicrobiia; order Acidimicrobiales; family RAAP-2; genus Bog-756. Next base: position 28,793 of record CAITPI010000113.1, on the reverse strand, counting down.
GACGGAAGTGGGTGATGGCGAGGACACCAAGACCCCACTCGGCGGTGGCCTCTAGCACCCGGCGGCCGACCGCCGCCAGGGCGTCGACATCCAGACCCGAGTCGATCTCGTCGAGCACGGCGAAGCGGGGTTCGAGCACCGTCATCTGGAGCGTCTCGTTCCGCTTGCGCTCGCCGCCGGACAGGTCGACGTTGAGCGGACGCTCGAGAAACCGGCGGTCAAAGCCGATCCGGTCGGCCTGTTCGGCCAGGCGCTCGTCCACCGGCTTGAACTGTGGCCCGACTTCGTCCGCCGGAACGTCGGGCCGTCCCGCCCCCAGTGCATCGACCAGGGTGACTCCGGGCACTTCGATGGGGTGCTGCATGGCGAGGAAGAGTCCCGCCCGGGCCCGCTGCCAGGTCGGCAGGGCCAGCAGGTCGACACCGTCCAGGGTGACCCGCCCCGAAAGCACTTCGTAGCCGGGCCGGCCCATCAGGACGTGGGCCAGGGTGCTCTTGCCGCAACCGTTCGGGCCCATGACGGCATGGACTTCGCCGCTGCGAACCGTGAGCGACACCCCCTTCAGGATCTCCCGACCGGGAATCCCGGCACAGAGGTCCTCGATGACCAGTTCACCGCTGCTCATGGCACCACCACATAGACCGCGTTGCCTTCCAGGGCGAGGGTGTAGACGGGCACCGGCTTGGTGGCCGGAAACGAACATGGCGCACCACTGCGCAGGTCGAAGGTGGAGCCGTGCCTGGCACACTCGATCTCGCACTCGGCGGTCAGCACTTCACCATCGGCCAGCGAAAAGTCCTCGTGGCTGCAGCGGTCCCCGATGGCATGGAACTCGTCCCCGATCCGGACGAGGGCGATCCGCAGACCACCGACGTCGATGCGGCGGGCCTCCCCGGGAGCGAGGTCATCCCGGTCACAGAGCTTCAACCGGTCGCCGGATTCAGTCATGGGCCAACTCCGTTCGGGCCGCCAGCGCCCGGGCGATCAACGCCTGGGTCCCGGCCACCGGGGTCTGTTCGGCGATACTGGCGAAGAATCCGCCAACGATGAGCCGCTCCGCCTCGCCCGGCTCGATGCCACGGGAGGCCAGGTAGTAGAGCTGGTCTTCGTCGACCGGGCCCACCGTCGATCCGTGACTGCAGGCCACGTCGTTCTCCAGGATGTCCAGATTGGGCACCGAGTCCGCATGGGCGCCTTCATTCAGCACCAGGTTGTGGTTGGTCTGACGGGCGTCGGACTTCACCGCACCGTTGCGTACCCGGATCAGTCCGCTGTAGACGGAGTGGGCGCGGTCGGTCACGGCTCCCATGAACAGCAGGTCACTCACCGTCTTGGGTGCCGCATGGTCCTGAAGCGTCCGGAAGTCGAGCATCTGGTCGTCGCGGCCGATGAAGGCGGCCCGCAGTTCGGATCGGCCGCCTTGTCCCATCAGAAGCGAGTCGGTGCGGAGCCGGGCGTAGTTCCCGCCGAGAGCCACGACAAAACTCCGCATGACCGCCCCGGCATCGATGCGGCTTGACTGGTGGGCGAACTGCCAGGTGGCGCCCGAGAGCGACTGGATACCCACATAGTCGAGGGTGGCGTTCTCGTCGAGGACCAGTTCGGTCACCGGTGCCACCATCCGCTCACCCGGAGGCGTCGCCAGAACGTTGGTCGAGGTCGGCCGAAGCAGGGGCGAGTGGACATCAACCACCGCCTCGACCAGTGCCAGGTGACCTCCGGCCTTGACGCGCACAACCGTCCGGGGGAAGGTGGCCGACCCCTCTTCCCCGGTGACCACATGGATCACCACCACCGGATCGGCGATGTTGCAACCTTCGCCGACGTCGATGAGCAGCGGGTCGATGCACTCGACATCGTTCATCAGGACGAAGTCCTTGGCGCCACCGACCGTCGAAGCGATGAGAACTTCACCATCGGAACTGTCCGCCAGCTTGCCGATGTAGGCCACGTCGCCCGCCAGCGTGGAAGAGACGGTGGTAAGGACACCGTCCAGGGTGACCAGCAGGGCGGAACGGGGCCCGAACTCTCCGGCCAAGGCGTGAACCTGCTCGGAGAGCGAACGGCCAACTCCGGCATCAACCACACCCGAGCGTCGGGCCGGCGTGAAGCGGTCCCGATCGAACTCGTCGATTCGGCTGTAGCGCCACACTTCATCCCGGCTCGTTGGCCAGCGGGCCTCCGCCAGCGCCTGGCGGGACGCGGTCCGGCGCTCGTTCATCCAGGAGGGCCCGTCAAGGGCTGGGGGGTCGGCGAGGGGCATGGGCGAGTGATGTTGCCTGCCGGCCTTTGGGGCCTTGTGCCCGGAGCGGTCCAGCAAACGAACCCCCATTCTAGTCGGCCCGACCCGACGGCCCGACGGGCTGCGACCGGACGGCTCAGTCGACCAGGAATCCGCCGGACTGGTGCCGCCAGAGGCGTCCATAGAGCCCTTCCGGCCCTTCGGCGAGGAGTGCCTGGTGGCTGCCCTCCTGGACGATCCGACCTTGTTCCAGGACGATGATCCGGTCCATCCGGGCGATGGTGGAGAGCCGATGGGCGATGACGACGGCGGTGGTGTTCTCCATGAGACGCCACAGGGCCTCCTGGACCAGGTGCTCCGATTCCGAGTCGAGGGCCGACGTTGCCTCGTCGAGAACGAGAATCGGTGCCCGCTTGGCCATGGCCTGGGCAATGGCCACCCGTTGGCGCTGGCCACCCGAGAGTTTGAGTCCCCGCTCCCCGACCAGGGTGTCGTACCGGTCCGGCAGATCCTGGATGAACTCTTCCACGTGGGCGGCCCGTCCCACTTCGGCCACCAGATCCGGATCAAGAACCGGGCCGAGCCGACCGTCGGCGTCGCTGGGAGCAGCAAGGCCGTAACAGATGTTCTCGGCAATCGTGCGATGGAGGAGTTGGGGATCCTGTGGCACGTAGCTGATGCCCTGGCGCAGCGAGGTCAGGGTCACCGAACGGATGTCCTGCCCGTCGACGGCAATCGTTCCGTTCTCGATGTCCATGAACCTGAGGAGCAACTTGGACAGTGTCGACTTGCCCGAACCGGACGGGCCGACGAGCGCCACGTGCTCACCTGGTTCCACCTCGAGGGTGAGTCCGGCGAAGAGTTCCGACGTCGACCGGTAGGAGAACCGGACATCGGAAAAGGACACCCGGCCCGAACTGACCACGAGGGCCGTTGCGTCGTCGGCGTCGACAACTTCGGGGGCCACCTCGGAGATGGCCGTGAACTTGGCCGCCCGGCCCAGACAGCGGGTGAAGTTCCGCAGGGACTCAAAGGACTGCTGGAGCTGCAATGCCACCTGGGCGGCGTAGTAGAGGATCAGGTAGACGATGGCCGTCGAGGCCCAGTGGTGAACCGCCATCCAGCTGCCGGCCAGGAGGGCCAGAAAGGTTCCGACCACGATCGACGACTCGAGCTGCAACTGGGTGCGCATGAAGATGGAACGGGCCCGCAGGTCGGCCCGGACCGACTGGTCCATGAGATCATCCACCCGTTGCCGCTCCCGGGGCTCGGCGGCCGCCGTCCGCACCGCCATCAGGTTGGTCACGGTGTCGGCCACCACGCCGGTGGCCTGGGAGTGGAAGTCCTCGAACTCCTGGGATGCGGCCCGGACCAACGGCAGCCGGCGGGCCATGACCCAGACGAAGCCTCCGACCATGACCAGCAGGGCCAGCGCGGCGGGCCACGCCACCACCGCCAGCACCCCAAGGGCCGCCAGCAGGACCATCGCGACGGGAAGGAGTCCCCACGAAAAACTGTCGATCATGTCGACGAACGCCCACGAGAAGTTGCCGAGGGCCGAGATGACTTCTCCGGCCGGATGGTCCATGTGCCAGCGGTAGCTGAGGGTCAGCAGGTGCCGGTAGCCGTTCGTGGTGCCTTGCGAGAACGAGCGCAGCGACGAACCCCACTGGTTCCACCCGGCAATCCGCCAGAGTCCGACCGACACCAGGCCGGCCAGGGCGTAGGCCACCAGCAACGAGGCAAAGGTGTGACCTTCGCTGGCGTGGCCATGGGCCGGCAGGGAGGCCACCCGACTGAGAACCGAGGCAAAGATCAGTGGACAGACGAGATCGGCGTCAAGGACAGCCAAGGCGATGAACACCCACGAGACGACCAGTTGACGCCGATGGCGCCCGATCTGGTTCCAGCAGAAGACAATGGTCTCCCGGGCTGACGCCGAAGGGAACTCTGCGTCCGATGCCATGCCTCATCTTGACCCAATCCCGGTGCATCCCGAACCATCGGGGGCCTACGCTTGGGGAATGAGCCAGTCAATCAATGCCTTCACCTCAACCGTCCTGTCCATCGAGGTCGACGGAAATGTCGCCACCCTGTGGCTGGACCGTCCCGAGAAGCGGAACGCCATGGGTCCGGAGTTCTGGAACGACCTTCCCGTGGCCATGGCTGCCATCGGCGCCGACGAATCGATCCGGGCGGTCGTCATCGCCGCCCGCGGTCCCCACTTCTCGGTCGGCCTCGATCTCGTCGCCATGGCCGGCCTGGCGGGCGGAGGAGATCCTGGGGACGGATCCAAGGCATCCCCGGCCGCCCGGGCGCTCCGGTCCCACAAGGAGATCACCCGGATGCAGGCGTCGGTCACCGCGGTGGCGGACTGCGCCGTTCCGGTCATCGCCGCCATCCACGGCTACTGCATCGGCGGTGGTCTCGATCTCGTTGCCGCCTGCGACATCCGGCTGGCCAGCGCCGATGCGATCTTCTCGCTACGGGAGGCGAAGGTGGCCATCGTGGCCGATATCGGCAGTCTCCAGCGACTGCCCCGCATCATCGGACACGGACACCTGGCCGAATTGGCCTACACGGCCAAGGACATCGACGCCAACCGGGCCGCCGCCATCGGTCTGGTCAACCACGTCGCGGCCGACGCCGATTCGGTACTCGCCAGCGCGCAGGCCATGGCCACCGAGATCGCCGGGAACTCGCCGCTCGCTGTCCAGGGGACCAAGGCGGTCCTGGCCGCCGCCGACACCAAGGCGGTGGCCGAAGGTCTGGCCCAGGTCGCCCTCTGGAACTCGGCGTTCCTGGTGTCGGACGACCTCACCGAGGCGATGACGGCGTTCATGGAGAAGCGGCCCGCCCACTTCACCGGACGTTGAGCCGGGTGGATTCCCTACCCGCCCTGCCCGAAGGCTTCCGCTTCCACGCGGTCACGTCGGACGACCCCCGGGTGGTGGCACTCCACCGGGCCTTCTCCCTCGAGATGCAGTCCCTGTATGGAGGCGACGGGCCATCCCGGCTCCGGACGGACGACCATCAGGAGCCCTCCGGCGGCTTCGTGCTCGTCACCGAGGGCGACGAGCCGGTGGCCTGCGGAGGCTTCCGGCCGCTGGTGCGACGCGGGGAGTGGGGCGAGGAGGACGACTCCCGGGCCGAGTTGAAAGGCGTCTACCTCGAACCCTCCCGGCGGGGCCGGGGCCTCGGCCGGGCCCTTCTCGGCGAACTTGAACGGCGGATCGTGGCCGCCGGGTACGAGGAGGCGTGGCTGGAGACCGGCACCGAACAACCGGCGGCCATCGGCCTCTACGAGCGGGCGGACTACCTGCCCATCCTCCCCTACGGCGAGTTCAGGCACGACCCCCGCAGCGTCTGCTTCCGACGCCGACTGGTTGGCCTTGCTCCCGATGTCGACCTCGAAGCGCTCGAAGCCATCGAGCCGGATGCGCTCGAAGACGGACTGGTGGACGTGCGACGACGGTGCCACGAGGCGGTCACCGAGATCGCAGCGGGCATCGCCAGTGGCATGACCGAGACCGAAGGACGCCAACATGCGGCCGATGTCCTGCGGAATCGTGGGCTCAGGAAGGGATGGCACAAGATCGTGGTGCGCTTCGGGGAGAACACCACCCGGAGCTTCCACCAGGCATCGAAGCCGGACGTGGTGCTGGGCGAAAACGACATCTTCTTCGTCGATGTCGGCCCGATCTTCAACGGGTGCGAAGGAGATGTCGGGGCCACCTTCACGGTGGGCCACGACCCCGAGATGCTCCAGGCGAGGCAGGACGTGGTCGAACTGTGGCGGCGAACCCGTCAGGCGTGGCTTGCCGGTTCGCTGACCGGCATCGCCCTCTACGAGTTCGCCCAGCGGCAGGCCACGGCGATGGGTTGGGTCCTCAACCTCGACCTCACCGGTCATCGGATCTCGGAGTTTCCCCACGCCAGCCACTACGACGGATCACTCGACATCGTGCCACTGACCCCGAACGACCGGCGATGGATCCTGGAGATCCAGATCCGCCACCGCTCCCGCCCGTTCGGCGCCTTCTACGAGGATCTGTTGCTGGCCGACGAGAAACTGCAGAACGACGCCCCGGCCCTCGGGTCGGCCCGCCGCTGAAGCCACCGACCGCGGGACGGACGGTCCCGTCGGAAACTCTTCTCGACCCCCGGCCGTCCGGTCACCCCCTCGGTCATCTCGAGGCGTCGGGTTCGCTTCCCGTCAGTTCTTGCGCTTCCACCACCGGTGGCCGCGCTGGTCCTTCTTGGCATCTTCGGCCCGCACCTCGGAGAGGATCTCCGGCCCGGCCGCGTTCACGATCTCTTCGGCCTGCTCCAACAGGGCGGCGGCCTCGTCGCCAGGTACGTCGGGCATGGGCTCGACCGGTGGGTCGACCAGCGAACCGTGCACCCAACCGACGTCGGCCAGTCTCGGCGCATAGGACGGGCAGTTCTCCGGGCACTTCCACGGCGCTTCGGGGGCCAGATCGAGGGCGCAGTAGCGAGCCACTTCGCCCGAATCGTAGGTCCGGCTCTGGAAATGCTTGCACTCTTCACGCATCGACATGGTGACTCCTTGCTGGCACCGTCCGTCCGTTCGTCCGGACCGCTGATCCTTCCCATCATTCTGCCCGAAGCCGGGCAGCCAAGGCGCCTTGCCGGGCGACGGCAGTGGGGAACTAACCGATGGATCCTTCCATCTGGAGCTCGATCAGCCGGCTCCACTCGACGGCGTACTCCATGGGCAGGGTCCTGGTGATCGGCTCGATGAACCCGTTGACAATCATCCCCATGGCCTGGGTCTCGGAGAGGCCCCGGCTCATCAGGTAGAAGAGTTGGTCGTCGCCGACCTTGGACACCGTGGCTTCATGACCGATGCGGGCGTCCCGTTCGGCCACTTCCATGTAGGGCTTGGTCTCCGAGATCGAGAGGTCGTCGAGCAGCAGGGCATCACAGCGCACGAAGCTCTTGGCATTCTTGGCCCCTTCGTCCACATGGACAAGGCCGCGGTAGGTGGTGATCCCGGAGTCCTTCGAGATCGACTTCGAGATGATGGTCGACGTCGTCTCGGGGGCGGCGTGGACCATTTTGGCTCCGGCATCCTGGTGCTGGCCCCGGCCGGCATAGGCCACCGACAGGACTTCTCCCGACGCCTTCGGGCCCATTAGATAGACCGACGGGTACTTCATGGTGAGGCGGGAACCGATGTTGCCGTCAATCCATTCGACGTGCGCCTCGGCCTCGGCCCGGGCCCGCTTGGTCACCAGGTTGTAGACGTTGTTCGACCAGTTCTGGATCGTGGTGTAGGTGATCCGCGACCCTTCGAGCGCCACCAGTTCCACCACGGCGGAGTGCAGCGAGTCGGTGGTGTAGACCGGCGCCGAGCAACCTTCGATGTAGTGGACCTGGGCGCCGACGTCGGCGATGATCAGGGTGCGCTCGAACTGGCCCATATTCTCGGCGTTGATGCGGAAGTAGGCCTGGAGCGGCTGGTCGACCACGACGTTCGGGGGCACATAGATGAACGAGCCACCCGACCAGACGGCCGAGTTCAAGGCAGCGAACTTGTTGTCGTTCGGCGGGATCACCGACCCGAAGTACTTCTGGACCATTTCCGGATGCTCCCGCACCGCCGTGTCCATGTCGCAGAAGATGACCCCGAGTGCCTCGAGGTCTTCCCGGTTGCGGTGGAACACCACTTCGGACTCGTACTGGGCGGTCACACCGGCCAGGTACTTCCGCTCGGCCTCGGGGATGCCCAGTTTCTCGTAGGTGTTCTTGATGGCATCGGGCAGGTCGTTCCAGTCCTCGACCTGACCGGAGGTGGGCTTGATGTAGTAGTAGATGTCGTCAAAGTCCAGATCGGGCATGTTGACGGCGAACCATTCGGCCATCGGCCGCTTCTCGAACCGCTGCAAGGCCCGAAGCCGGAAGTCCCGCATCCACTCGGGTTCCTTCTTCATCGCCGACATCTCGCGGACGATCGATTCGGAGAGGCCCTTCTTGGGCTTGAAGACGTAGTCCTCCTCGTCGGACCAGCCCAGTTTGTATTTTCCGAGATCAAGATCGGTAGCCGTCATGGAACTCCTGGTTCACCGGGTTGTCCGCTTGCCAGCCCACCCGGAACGTTCCCGGCGGGACAACAACGACGAGATAATTTCTCCTACACAGATAGTAACAACCCCGGCGCCTTCGGCGTACCGGGTGCCCGAAATGGACCGGAACATGTCATTGTGGTGGCATGTCCGATCAGTCCAACCAACGTCCACACGAGGCCGGCGAACTCCCCCCGCCTCCGCAAGCCGAGCGCCGGCCTTTCGACGTCGTGGCCCATGGCGACGTCCGGACCGATGACTGGTACTGGCTGCGCGACAAGGACGACCCCGAAGTCATCGAGTATCTCCGGGCCGAAAACGCCTATACCGAAGCGGTCCTGGCCCCGACCCGCGACCTGCAGGAACAGCTCTTCACCGAGATCGTGGCCCGCATCGAAGAGACCGACCTCTCGGTCCCGGTCCGCAAGGGAGACTGGCTCTACTACGGCCGCACCGTCGAGGGCTCCAACTACGGAATCCACTGTCGACGGCCGGCCGGTTCGGCCACGGGTGATCCTTCCGACGGGAGATTCGACGACGAGATGGTCGTCCTGGACGAGAACCTCCTCGCCGGAAACTCGGACTACTTCGCACTGGGCAATCTCGGGATCTCCCCGGACCACCGCCACCTGGCCTACTCCACCGACCTCACCGGCGCCGAGCGTTACACGATGTTCTTCCGGGACCTCAAGACCGGACTCGATTCCCACGAATCCCTCGCCGACACGTCGTACGGCATGGCGTGGGCCAACGACAACCGCACCGTGTTCTACGTCCGGGTGGACGATGCCATGCGACCGTTCCAGCTCTGGCGCCACCGGGTGGGCACCGATCCGGCCGACGACGTCCTGGTGGTCGAGGAGCCCGACGACCACTACTTCCTCGGTGTCAGCCGCACCAAGGACGACGCCTTCATCCTCTGCAGCCTGGACTCCCGGCTGACGTCGGAAGTTCTCGTTCTCGACGCCAACAATCCCGAGGGCGAGTTCTGCATCTTTGCCCCGAGGCAGCACGGCATCGAGTACGGGATCGACCACGATCGTGGTGACCCGGACCGCGGCCAAGGTGGCCGGTTCCTCATCCTGACCAACGAGGACGCCGAGGACTTCCGCCTGCTCGAGGTGTCGGACGACCAGCCCGGCCGGGAGAACTGGCGCGAGATCGTCCCGGCCCGCAGTGGGGTCCGGTTGGAGAATGTCGAGCCGTTCCGGAACCACCTGGTGCTCTTCGAGCGTCAGGGCGGAGAGACCCAGGTGCGCATCCTCGGGCGCGACGGCTCCGAATCGACGCTGGAGGCCCCGGAGCATCCCTCCACCATCTGGGGTGGGGCCAACCCTGAGTACGACACCGAGACCCTGCGCTACGAGTACACCTCGCTCATCACGCCCCGCTCGGTTCTGGACTACTCGATGGACTCGGGCCAGTCGGCCCTGCTCAAGCGCCAGAAGGTCCTGGGCGACTTCGATCCCGCCTTCTACCGGACCGAGCGCCTGTGGGCCACGGCCGACGACGGGACCGCCGTTCCGATGTCCCTCGTCTACCGGCCGGACCTGGTGCGGGGGCCGGGGGGCCAGGACGGCGGAGCACCGTGTCTCCTCTATGGCTACGGCAGTTACGAGCATTCGGTCGATCCGACGTTCTCGTCCTTGCGCCTGAGCCTCCTTGACCGGGGCTTCATCTTCGCCATCGCCCACATCCGGGGCGGGGGCGAGATGGGTCGGTCCTGGTACGAGAACGGGAAGTTCGCAGCCAAGCCCAACACCTTCACCGACTTCGTCGCCTGCGCCCGCCAGCTGGTGGACGCCGGCTGGACGTCACCGGAACAACTGGTGGCCCGGGGCGGCAGTGCCGGAGGGCTGTTGATGGGCGCCGTAGCCAATCTGGCACCGGAGCTGTTTGCCGCCATCGTTGCCGAGGTGCCCTTCGTGGACTGCCTCACGACCATCCTCGACCCGTCACTCCCGCTCACGGTGACCGAGTGGGAAGAGTGGGGCAATCCGGTCGAGGACGAAGCGATCTACGAGGTCATGAAGTCCTACTCCCCTTACGACAATGTCCGGGCGCGACACGACGATGGAACCGGGGTCCGCTATCCCCGGATTCTCGCCACCGGAGGACTCTCGGATCCGAGGGTGGGCTTCTGGGAGCCGGCGAAGTGGGTCCAGCGGCTCCGGGCGGCCAATCCGGCGAACCGGGTCCTGCTCAAGACGGAGATGTCGGCCGGCCACGGAGGACCGTCCGGTCGGTACGACGCGTGGCGGGACGAGTCGTTCGTCTACGCCTTCATCCTGGACGCGCTGGGCCTCGTCGACACGCTCCCGATGCCCCTGCCGACGGCCTGAGCCGGCCATCGGGGTCAGCCGTCCGGCGCGGTGCCCCTATCCGGCGAAGGGATCGGGCAGTGTCGTGGTGGTTGACGGCACGGTCGACGTCGTCGGAACCGGTCCCGTGTTCCCCGATGGCAGGGATGTCGTGGTGGTCGGGGTTGGTGGTGGGGCCTGGGTGAACGTGGCCACGAACGGGGTGTAGATCGGGGATGGCAACGTGACCGGCACCGAGTTGACCTCGAAGGAAACCGTGGGGGTTCCGATCTGCACCGTGGTGGTCCCGGTGGCCTGAAGCACCTGGGAGGAGCCGGCCGTCAACTCTCCGGCCCAGAGCATCGTGCCGGCCGTCTCGTTGTGGGCTTCGACCCAGCACGTTCCCGAGGCGCTCAGGGTCAACGTGTAGGACTGGGCGCTCACCTGATAGGTCGCCGAGGTGGAGGTCGAGGTCACCGGCGCATACGGGGTCGTGGCGTGGACGGTGGTGGTGGTCGGCGGCTTCTTCTTGCCGTGGTGGGCGACCGTCGTCGTGGTGGAGTTGGCACCGGTGGCGTTGTTCGGTGACGAGTGGCCACTCTGGCTGAAGACCAGCACCAGAACCAGGACGCCGACGAAAAATGCCATCACCAGTGCGGTCCGGCGCCGCCGGACCTGGCTGTCAATGCCCTGCACGGCGTGGCGCTCGGCCCGGGACAACTGGGGCAGGTTGAGACCCGACTCCAGGACCGGGTTGAAACCCGGACCGGGATCGGCCGGATACTCGGCCACCGCAGTCGGTGGGGCCACCGGAACATCCGGACCACCAGCGCCGGGGCCGACAACCATGATCGGCGCCCGGTCATCGAAAAGGTCGCCGGCACCATCGCCTCCCGGTGCTTCAACCACGTCGTCGGCGAAACGACGAGGGGCTTCCGCCTCCGTCGCGGGCTGCCTCTCCGGCCGGGGTGGAACGATTCCGGCCGTCCGGTCGTCGAAGATCAGCACCGGCTCACCGGCCGCCACATCGGCCGGGCTGGCACTGGAGGGGGGGACGATCTTCACCGGCCGGGGATGCTCGGGCACTTCCTCGCCCGGCACGCCGGACATGGCGACCACGCGGGGATCCCGTGACCGGTAGGGGGTGACCCGGGGCGGGGGCGGCGCACCGACCCGCTCGGAAAGGTGCTCCAGGGTGCCCAGAGCCGTGTAGTACGACTGCACCGAGTTGAGGTCCTTCCCCTTCGGGCGCAGCACGAGAACCACGGCGATGACAATCCCGACCACGACCACGGCGATGGCAAGAGCGATCAGCACAGTGTTCGAACCTCCGATCAGATGGCCGTGATGGCGGTCAGGCCACCGTCAACGGTCAGGTGGGTTCCGGTCACGAACGATGCCTGGTTCGACAGCAGGAAGCGGACCGGCCGGGCAATCTCTTCGGGCGAGGCGACCCGGTGGAGCGGAGTGCGGGCTTCAAGCTCCTCCCGGAAGCCCGGCACCAGCTCGAAGGCCGGCGCCAGCATGGGGGTGTCCACCGCTCCGGGACAGACGGCGTTCACCCGTACGCCGTCAGCTGCAAAGTGCTGGGCGAGGGACCGCATCACTCCGAGCACGCCACCTTTGGATGCGCAGTAGGCCGGCAGCATCGAACTGCCGAACAGGCCCTCGATGGACGAGATCAACACCATCGCCGAACCGGCCCCGGCCCGGCTGAACGGACCGATCAGTTGCCGGGCGATCATCACGGCCGACCGCAGGTTCACATTCAACGTGTCGTCCCACAGTTCGTCATCGATCTGGTCGACGGTCATCGCCCCGCTGCGTCCGGCGGCATGGACGAAGCCACCGAGTGAGCCAAGTGCTTCCTCGGCCCGGGCGACCGCACCAGGCAGGGCAAAAGAATCGGCCACATCCACCCGGGCTCCATACGCTGCCACGCCGAACAACCCGCAGCGCTCCAGAGTTTCCGACGTTCCGGCCTCGTCCAGATCCCAGATGGCCACCGGGCGGCCGACCTCGGCCAGGGCCAGGGCGGTGGCCCGCCCGATGCCCGAGGCGCCGCCGGTGACCAGCACACCGGTTCCGGGATCACCGAGTCCGGCGGGAGCGTCCATCAGGTGCGCATCCCGTAGATCGGCTGCACGCCGGCCGGGATCTCGGAGCGACGCGGGTTCTGCTGGTCCCGGGCGGACAGGATGGGGTCCTCAAGACCCCAGTCGGCGGCGATGGCCGGGTCGTCCCACGCCACACCCAACTCGTCGTTCGGGTTGTAATAGCCGTCAACCAGGTACCAGAGCGTCAGGTCGGTCAGCGAAGCGAAGCCGTGCGCCACGCCCGGAGGAATGAACAGACCCCGGTCATGCTCACCGTCGAGATCCAGCATCAATGTGGCACCGTCGGTGGGAGAGCCCTGGCGCAGGTCGTGCAGGACCACCCGGGCCCGGCCCCGCAACACATACCAGTAGTCGGCCTGGTGAAGGTGGTAGTGCAGGCCCACGATGGCTCCGGCCTGTTTCTCCGACCGGTTGCCCTGGATCATCTCGCGGCCCAGGGGGAACCAGCTGCGCCGATAGGTCTCCACAAACCGGCCCCGCTCATCTCCATGGGCGTTGGGCTCGACCACGATGACGTCGGCAATGACGTCCGACGGCTGGATGTCAGGCATGCTGGCTCCCTTCAGCCGGTCCCGGTGGGGCGGGGCGTCCTCCTGACACCTCCGGCTCGGTGGCCAGCGTAGCGAAGGCGCTGCCGTAGTACACGAGCGGCCGGCCTTCGCCGGTGGCCAGATCGAGCACCCGACCGAGAATCAGTTCGTGGTCTCCGGCATCGTGGATCAACTCCACCGAGCAGTCGACCCAGGCCAGCGATCCGGCCAGGAGGGGCGAGCCGGTGGCCGGGGCCGGCGTCCAGGAGACGCCTTCGAACTTGGATCCGCCCGATGCGGCGAATCGCTCGGCGAGATCCTGCTGGGAATCGGAGAGGACGTTGACGCAGAACCTGCCACTTCGGGCGATGCGGGGCCAGGTCGTGGACCGACGGGCGGGTGCCACGGCCACGTAGGGGGGATCAAGGGAGACGGAGACAAAACTCTGGCAGGTGAACCCCACCGGTTCCGTGTCGTCCAGACCGGTCACCACCGTCAGGCCGGTGGCAAAACGACCCATCACCTCCCGGAATGCTGCGGTATCCATGATCGCCTCAGCCCTCTCCGATGCGGTGGGACTCCCCCTCCCGGGCGGCCTCCACCGGAGGACCGCCGAGGGACCGGGAAAGCGCCTGGGCCCCGGCCAGGATCTCGTCGAGCTGTCCGTCGCTGTGGGCCGGGTCGTGATGGAAGAGGTGGAGTCGTTTCACCCCGGCAGAAAGGGCCACCCGGACGGCATAGTCCGGGGTCGAATGCCCCCAGTCACTGCGCTCGCCAAACTCGGCCGGGGTGTACTGGGCATCGTGAACCAACAGATCGACGTCCCGGCACAACTCCATGACCGAAGGTTCCACCGAGACTCCGTCGAGGGGAGCCTGGTGATCGGAGAGGTAGGCCAGAGACGATCCGTTGATCTCGAGCCGGTAACCCACGGTGAAGCCGGCATGGGCCACCGCCTGGACCATGACCCGGTAACCCCCAAGGGAGAACACGGAGGGCACCGGCAAATCATGGATGGTCGTCTGGTCGGGGAACTCGTCCAGAGTGACCGGAAAGTATGGCGGATGGACAGCCCGGGGCAACGTCAGGCCGGGCCCTTCTTCGTGGCCGGCCGGACCATGGATCACCATGTGGCCGTCCGGGTCCTGGTGCAGTCCGTAGAACGGCAGTCCGATGATGTGGTCGTAATGCAGGTGGGTCAGAAGCACATTGACCTTCGGTGGCTCACCCGAACGGGCGAAGCGGATCGCCAGACGGTCACCCAGCGGCCGAAGGCCCGACCCCAGATCGAGGATCAAGGGGGGTTCTCCGTCTGTCTCCACCAGCACCGAAGAGGTGTTGCCTCCGTAGCGGACCTGGTCCGGAGCGGAGCAAGGGCACGAACCCCGGACGCCAAAATACGTAATGTTCACTGCCCCGCACGCTAGCCGCCCGGGTCAACCCCGGCACCGGCCGACACTCTCGGCGTCCGGTAGCGTTCTGGCATGGAATCCGCCACCATCCACGCCAACGGTCTCGACATCTCCTTCCTGGCCGAAGGGCCCTCGGACGGTCCGCTGGCCCTGTGCCTCCATGGCTTTCCGGACACTGCCCACACCTGGCGTTATCTCCTCCCCCAACTGGCATCGGCCGGCTACCGGGCGGTCGCCCCGTTCTTGCGGGGCTACGCCCCCACCTCGGTCCCCTCGGACCTGCAGGTCGACCTCGGCACACTGGCGCTGGATGCCTGCGCACTCCACGAGGCGCTCGGGGGCAACGGGGACGCCGTCCTCGTCGGACACGACTGGGGCGCCATGATCGCCTATGGCGCATCGGCCCACGAGCCGGACCGCTGGCGCAAGGTGGTCACGGCGGCCGTACCACCCCAGCGTTCGATGGGCGAGCGGTTCTTCACCTTCGACCAGCTGCGCCGCAGCTGGTACATGTTCTTCTTCCAGACTCCCCTCGCCGAGTTCGCCGTCGGAATGGACAACTACGCATTCATCGATGGCCTGTGGCGCACCTGGTCACCCGGATACGACTTCGCCTGGGACACGGCCGAGGTCAAGAAGTCGCTCGGAACCCCGGAAAACCTGGCGGCGGCCATCGGTTACTACCGGAGCATGCTCACCGGTCCGTCCGACGATCCCGTGGCGGCGGCCGCCCAGGCGGCCGGTGACACCACCGCGCCCCAGCCCACCCTCTACCTCCACGGTGCCGATGACGGCTGTCTGGGCGTGGACATCATCGGGCCGGTGGCTGACTTCCTCGCCCCCGGTTCGGCCGTCGAGATCATCGAAGACGCCGGTCACTTCCTCCAGGTCGAGCAGCCCGAACGGGTCGGCCGGCTCATTCTGGATTTCCTGTCCAACTGAGAAGCCCCCGGGGGCAGGGCCGGTGCCTCGCCACCTCGGCCTCGCTCCTGCCCTCAAGAGGCTCCGTTCGCTGGACGATGATGTAGCCATGTCCATCTTGGCTACAGGGGAGCGTCCGTGCCCGTCCCGCTGGTCGGCCCTGGCCGTGACGGTCCTGGTGCTCGGAGCCGGGGTCGCGGCCTGCGGTGGCTCGTCCGCCCCGACCCAGTCCACGACCGAAACCACCGCCTCCCTTCCGACGTCGTCCCCGACCCCGACCGCCCCATCGGTCCATCCCGTGACGTGGCTGTGCCGTCCCGGACTGGCCAACGATCCCTGCACCTCCGACCCGTCCTATACCCAGGTGCTGGCCAGCGGATCCACCCACTCGGTCATCACCAGTTACCCGCCCAACGCCCCGGTGGACTGCTTCTACGTCTACCCCACCGTCGCCACCGGAACTACAGCCAATGCTCCCCTTGTCGCCGGGCCGGCCGAAACCGCCGTCGCCGTGGCCCAGGCGTCCCGTTTCTCCGACCAGTGCGAGGTCTACGCACCTGTCTACCGACAGCTCACGCTCGGCGCCGTCAACGGCTCGATTCCGGTCACGTCGGCCGATGTTGCCCTGGCCTACAGCGACGTGCTCAACGCCTGGGATTCGTTTCTGCTGCACGACAACAACCACCGGGGCATCGTTCTGATTGGGGTGGACCAGGGGGCCGATCTCCTGGTCCACCTGATGAAGAGCCAGATGGACCACAACGCCCAGCTCCGCTTGCATCTGGTGGGAGCCATCCTGCTTGGCGCCGACATCCAGGTGGCGCCCAACCAGACCACCGGAGGCACGTTCTCCTCCATTCCGGTGTGCAGCGAGTTCGACATTCCCGGCTGCATCATCACGTATTCGGCCTTCAGCCAGGTCCCACCGGCCGGAGCCAACTTCGGACACGCCGGAGCCAATCTCGACCAACTGACATCCCAGAGCGCCATCGCCGGTGATCCGGTGGCGTGCGTGAATCCGGCCGCCCAGACCTCGACGGCACCGGGTCGCGCCCTCGCCACCGGGCTCAACTCCTTCTTCCCCACCGGGTCCAACGCAGCCATCAACCTTCCGGACTTCTCGACTCCGAGCGACTCGAAGGCTGCGACTCCTTGGGTGAACTATCCCAACCGGTATCTGGCGCAGTGCCAGACCAACGGGAGCGACACCTGGCTCCAGGTCGATCTCAACAAGGCCCCGGGCGACAAGCGACCAGGGCTCGACGAGGGACTCGGTTCACCGTGGGGGCTGGATCCCGAAAGCGCCAACCTGGCGCTCGGCGACCTTGTCTCCGACGTCCAGCAGTTGGCCGACGCCTACTCCGGCAACGTCAGCACGCCATCGGGATGAGCGACGGCCAGTCCGTCAGCCACCAGCGAGGCGACCATGCGCCCGATCCTGGCGTCGTCATCCCAGGAGGTGACGACGGGCAGTTCGGCCGGCGTCACCGGTCGCTCCCGCAAGGCGGCCAACAGTCGACCCCGGCCCTGCCGGTCCGACCCCTCGAAGCGGGACTGCCGAGTCGACACTCCGGCCGACCCACCCGCCGGGTCCGGTTCGGGACGCCCGGAAGCGTTCCAGACACACACCCCGGCCAGTGGGCACCGGTCACATGCCGGCGTCCGAGCCACGCAGACGAGTGCGCCGAGATCCAGCAGCGCCTGGTTGAACCGCCAACCGGTCGCCGGAGGCACCATGGCATCGACGGCCCGTTGGGCCTCGGCGGGCCGCAAGGGCCGGCCGGTCGCGGCACGGGCCAGGAGACGCCCGGCATTGGTGTCCACCAGTCCCACGTCTGATTCGAAGGCGAAGGCGAGGACCGCCCGGGCGGTGTAGGGGCCGACTCCGGGCAAGGCGAGCAGCTGCCCGAGGTCGTCCGGCAGCATGCCGTCATGGCGATCGGTCACGACCTGGGCCGCCAGATGCAGGTGGCGGGCCCGCCGGTGGTAGCCGAGACCGGCCCAGGCCTGGAGCACCTCGGACAGCGGGGCCCGGGCGCAGTCCCCCGGGGTCGGAAACCGCTCCAGGAACGCGTGGTACGCCGGGACCACCCGGCCGATCTGGGTCTGCTGGGCCATGACTTCGCTCACCAGGACCGCCCACGGGTCGCGGGTGTGACGCCAGGGAAGTTCGTCCCGCTGTGGGCCCCAGTCGGCGATGCGCTGTCCGAGAAGCCTCAGTCCGTCGGCCGGAACCGGGAGGGAGACTCCTCTTGGTGCGATCTGCTCAGCTCCAGACGTCGCCGGCATAGGGCAGTCGCCGGGCCGGAGCAAAGGCTTCCTTCCAGACCATCACCTTGCGGCGGAAGAAACAGACTTCCTGGCCGTCCTGGTTGAAGCCCTTGGTCTCCACCGTCACGACACCACGGTCGTCCCGGGATTTCGACTCCACCTTTTCGATGACCTTGGTCTCGGCGTAGATGGTGTCGCCGTGGAAGGTCGGATGCCGGTGGATCAGGGACTCGATCTCGAGGTTGGCGATGGCCGAACCGCTGACGTCGGGCACGCTCATGCCGAGGACCAGGGAGTAGACGAGGTTCCCCACCACCACATTGCGGCCCTGCACCGAGTCCTGCTCGGCAAAGAAGGCATTGGTGTGCAAGGGGTGATGGTTCATGGTGATCATGCAGAACAGATGGTCGTCGGCCTCGGTGATGGTCTTGCCGGGCCAGTGCCGGTAGATGTCTCCGGGGACAAAATCTTCAAAGTTGCGGCCGAAAGGCCGGTCGTAGGTGGTCATCGTGTTCGAGGTTCCCTTCACTGTCTGGTGGTCACGCCTAGCCCGGGCGACCGCGCCGGCACCGCGGGCCGGACGTCGCCTCGCACCGGGCCGGAGCGGTGTTTGGTCAGTTCGGCATCCGGGTCGTGAACGAGAGCGACCAGTCAGGCTCGGAGTCGCCGTCGATCGAAAGTCGCCAGGTGAAGCGGGAGCCGGGAGCGAGTGGGAGGGGACCGAGGTTGACGGCCCACGCCATGTCGATGGGAGATCCTTCGGGAACCTCGGCCGGCCGCTGCACGTTGAACTCCCCGCGTACTTCCACGGCCTGCAGTCCGTCGGGCGTCTCGATCTGGACCGGTCGGCCGTCGGCGTCCTCGAGGAAGAGTTCCCAGTGGTGGGCGTTCTCCGCCTCGTGCCAGCCCACGTCCACCTTGAGGGCGATGGCCGAAGGGGCCGGCCCTGGACCGATCATGCTCCACCCTCCGCCGAGAATGAACAACTTGCCGTCAGCCACCTGGGCGGAGTCACACAACATCATGGTTACTTTCACGTCGCCAAGGTTAGTGGCTTGTCCAACGGGTGGCGCACGGTCCAACCGCCAGGGAAGGGCCGTCCGGCCCCAAAGGCGTGAGTTCCCGGCGGGCCGAAGTAGTCTCCCGCCATGGAGTTCAAGGGCCTGCGCGACGATGTCTACCGCCGTCCACTGGCCACCGCCCTCGACCGTCTGGGTCTCGACGAAGCCTGGCGATGCGTGGACGTCGGGGCCGGGGGTGGCGATGTGGCCGTGGCCCTGGCCGAAGTGGTGGGTCGGCAGGGTCGCATCTACGCCGTGGACTCCGACCCGGGTTCCCGCGACGTGACCGCCGAGGCCGCCAGCACCTACAGCCAGGTCATCGCCCTCACCCAGGCCGGCGAAGATCTGGTCCTGCCCGAACAGGTCGACCTCGCTTTCTGCCGCTTCCTGTTGATGCACGTCATCGATCCCCTGGTCGTCCTGGCCCGGATGGCCACCGTCGTGCGTCCCGGGGGCTGGATCGTGGCCCAGGAACCGGTGACCTCGGCCGGCCGGATCGACGGACAACCGTTTTCCATGCCGGTCGCCCGCCATCCGGACATCGGTGCCTTGCTCCCCGGACTCATCCGCCAGGTCGGACTGGACATCGTCGACGCCTGGGCCGAAGCGCCGGCGGGTGCCGGCCCCGGTGTGGTCGCCGACTACGTGCACTTCCTCACCGAAGTGGACCCCGGTGACGACGCCATCGTCCTTCCGCCCCTGGTCACCGTGATCGCCCGGGTCCCCGCCGGCAACTGATTCTCCGGGACAACCGGGGAGTCCACCGGAGCCCCTCGATCGATGAAGTGTTCATCGGGACCATTCACTAAAGTATTGGGGTGACCACTTTCCATCGCCCCAGTCCCGATCTCGCCACCGCCACCGATGCCGCCGCTCTGGCCAGCCGGGTGGTCGAGTCGGGCATTGCCCAACTCGCCGCCGCCGGCGGTCCCGACGTCGCCCAGGTACTTGCCTACGACGTGGCCCATGCGGCCGCCGCTGTTCGCACGGCCGAGGCCGTCCTTGCCTACGGTGCCCACGGCGAAGCCGAAGCCCTGGTCGCCTGCGCCTTCACCGCGGATGCCCTGGCCGACCTCGCCAGCCGCCTGGTTGGTCGAACCGCCGAATGGGGAGTCGCCGCCGACTGGATGGCTCCCGCCGAAAGTTTCGTGGCCACCTTCCGGGATCCGGCGTTCCTCGCGTCCATGGCCGACGTCACGACCGACGCCCATCTTGATGATGACTTCGCCCTGCTCCGCGACGCCCTGCACCGCTTCGCCGAGGAGCAGATCCGACCCCGGGCCGAGCACATCCACCGGGCGAACACCGACATTCCCGAGGAGATCATCGAGGGTCTCGCCGAGATGGGCGGTTTCGGCATGTCGGTGCCGGAAGAGTACGGGGGCGGCGCCGAAGAGGGCGAGGCCGACTACATGAGCATGGTCGTGGCCACCGAAGAGCTCACCTGGGGTTCGCTGGGAGCCGGTGGCTCGCTGATCACCCGGCCCGAGATCCTGACCCGGGCCATCGTGAAGGGTGGAACCGAAGAGCAAAAGCAGTACTGGCTCCCCAAACTGGCAACGGCCGAGGTCCTCGGAGCAGTGGCCGTCACCGAGCCCGACTTCGGCTCCGACGTCGCCGGAGTCATGTTGCCGGCCACCAAGGTGGACGGAGGCTGGATCCTGAACGGCGTAAAGACGTGGTGCACCTTTGCCGCCCGGGCCAACGTACTGCTGCTTCTGGCCCGCACCGACCCGGACCGCACCAAGGGGCACCGGGGTCTGTCGATCTTCCTGGTGGAAAAGCCGGTCGCCGAAGGACACGGATTCGTCTTCACCCAGGAGCCGGGAGCCGACGGGCGGCCCACCGACTCGTCAGGCCGGATGGAAGGTCGGGCCATTGACACCCTCGGCTACCGGGGAATGCACTCCTACGAGGTCGCCCTCGAGAACTGGTTTGTTCCCGACAGCAACCTGATCGGCGGCGAAGCCGGCCTCGGCCAGGGCTTCTACCTCCAGATGCAGGGATTCGAGAACGGTCGCCTCCAGACCGCCGCCCGGGCCGTGGGTCTCATGCAGGCGGCCTACGAGGCGGCCAAGGAGTACGCCGAGAACCGCAAGGTCTTTGGTTCGCCGATCAGCGAGTACCAGCTCACCCAGGTCAAGCTGGCCCGGATGGCCATCATGATCCAGGCCTCCCGCCAGTTCTCCTATGAGGTGGCCCGGCTGATGTCCAAGGGCGAAGGTGTCCTCGAGGCGTCCATGATCAAGGCCTACGTCTGTCGGACCGCCGAGTGGGTGACGAGAGAAGCCCTCCAGATCCATGGTGGCATGGGATATGCCGAGGAGTATCCGGTCAGCCGCTACTTCGTGGACGCCCGGGTGCTCTCCATCTTCGAAGGTGCCGACGAGACCCTCTGCCTCAAGGTGATCGCCCGGCGCCTGCTCTCCGACGCCAAGAAATAACGGTCACCGACCGGTCGCCGCACAAGACAGGCCGCCGGCCTGTTGTTCCACCCGGGCCGGTGGCCCGGGTGGCGCTACCCCGACCGGGCTACTCGGCCGGCGACCGGGTCAGGCCGGCCCGCTCGCCCCGGGTGACGAACTTGGTGGCCATCTTGCGCGACGCCTCGTCGATCATCTCGTCGCCGAACATCACGGCGCCGGCGAGGTCCTGCTCGGTGGCCTTCTTGTAGGCATCGAGAATCGCGTGGGCCTTGTCGAACTGTTCCTGGGTCGGTGAGTACACCTCGTTGAGCACTCCGACCTGGTCCGGGGTGAGAGCCCACTTGCCGTCGTAGCCGAGGACCCGCGTCCGCTGGGAAAAGTCCCGGAGACTGTCGAGTTCCCGCACCTTCAGGAAGGGTCCGTCAATGACCTGCAGTCCGTTGGCCCGTCCGGCCATCAGGATCTTGGAGAAGACGTAGTTGAAGTGGTCTCCGGGATACTCCGGGATTGCAACGCCTCCGGTCAACACGGGCATCTCCATCGAGGCGGCAAAGTCGGCCGGGCCGAAGATGATGGTTTCGAGGCGGGGCGATGCGGCACAGATCTCCTCGACGTTGATCAGACCGCGGGTGGTCTCGATCTGGGCTTCGATCCCGACGTGTCCGACCGGCAGGCCGCACTTCTTCTCGACCTGGGTCAGCAACAGGTCGAGCGCAACGACCTCGGCCGCGCTCTGAACCTTGGGCAGCATCAGTTCATCGAGGCGGGGTCCGGCGTTGGAAACCACCTCGATCACGTCTTCGTAGGTCCACTCGGTGTCCCAGGCGTTGACGCGCACACACAACACCCGGTCGTCCCAGTCGAGGTTGCGGATGGCATCGGCCACACGGGCCCGGGACGCCGGCTTCTCCAGGGGAGCCACCGAGTCTTCGAGGTCCAGAAAGCTCATGTCGGCCGGCACCGTGGGCGCCTTAGCCAGAAATCGCTCGCTCGACCCGGGGGACGACATGCAGGAGCGACGCGGAAGATGGCGGGATCGTTCGGACATGGACCCATCGTAGGCTGATTACCAATCGGTAACAACCGGATGGCGGTCATTGCGGCACGCGGAAGAACCGTCCGGCACCTCCCCTCGCTGTACTACCGCGGCACGACGCCGGGGTCAGGTCGGTGACACAGGCGACACCACCGCAATCCCGGTTCCGCCTGTGACCTTGCGGGAGGCCGTGGCGGGACAGGCCTCAGTTGCCGGCCGGCCCTCCGGCGGCGTCGAGTTGGTCATGGAGGAACGCGACGGCACGGCTCCAGAACAGTTCGGCCGCCTCTGGATGGAACACCTCGGCCCGGTCTTCGTTGAAAAAGGCGTGGTTGGCGTCGTCGTAGTGGAAGAACTCCACGGACTTTCCCCGGGCGGACAGGTCGGCCTCGAGGGCCCGGGCCGCTTCCGGTGTGAAGTAGTCGTCCAGGCCGGCGGCGTGACCCTGCACGGCGGCGGTCAAGGCGTCCCAGTCGGGTTGGGCGTCCGGCCACGGAATGAGTCCGTAGGCCGGAACCACGGCCCGGACGGCATCGGGACGCTGGGTTGCGAGGACCAGGGCCAGACCTCCGCCCATGCAGAAGCCGACGACGCCCACTCCACTGCGTCCGGTTCTCTCCAACAACTCGTCAACGGCCCCGCCGAGCAGCCGAGCCGTCGAATCCATGGCGAGCGCCATCATCTGCTTGCCCGCTTCGTCGGGCTCGGTCAGCGGCACCGTGGTGCCGTGGTAGAGGTCGGGCGCCAGGGCCACAAACCCCTCATCGGCAAAACGGTCACAGGTCCGGGTGATCTGATCGACAAGACCCCACCACTCCTGCAACACAATCACCCCGGGCGCTCCGGCCGTTCCTCCAGCCGGTTCGGCCAGATAGCCCAGCCCCCGGCCGCCTTCACCGTTGTCGTACGAGATCATGGTTCCCATGGTCCGCACCTTAGCCATTGGCTTCTCCACACTCCAGAGAGGCGGGAGAGGTCGTCCATGGACGGGTCGCCGGAACCATCAGACGGCCGACCACCCGTCATGGCGGCCCGCTTCGCCTCCGAGCCGACCTAGAGGTCAAGGCCGGCTCGTACCTTCGCCAGGGCCTGAGCCAGGACCTGCACCTCCATGGGGTTCAGGTGATCGAAGACTCGTCGTCGAACATTGCCGAGCTGGATGGGATAGGCCTCTTCCAAGGCGTCGAGACCGGCGTCGGTCATTTCGGCGGCCATGCACCGGGCGTCGTCCCCCAGTTGCTTCTTCATGACCAGACCGTCGGTTGCCATCTGTTCGACGAGGCGGGACATACGACTGGGCGAAAGTCCGGCCACAGCCGCCACCTCTCCGATCCGGAGGCGCCTGCCCTCTGCTTCGGACAGGTGGACGAGCACGACGTACTCGGACACCGAAAGGGACGAATCCTGGGCGAGGTCCTCTCCGAGCGTCTTGACCAGATGGTTGGCGACGTAGGTCAGGGCGCGCCAGGCGGCATCCTCGTCGGAGTTCAGTGGTGATGGCGACACAATCTCCATGGGGCTATATTAGTGCGTGCGCACACAACTAATGCGGTATGGTGAGGGTCACATGGCAGTGGCTGTCTCCGCCGGCAGTTCCCGCCCTCGCCATCCGTCCAGACAAGGAGCCCGATGACCACCTTCACCGATTCCGAACTCGACTACCTCGAGTCCCAGCCGCTGATGCGCTTCGCCAGCGCCTCGCCGGACGGGAAGCCGGACGTTGCCCCCGTGATCTTCTCGGTCGACGGCGGCGACATCCTGACAGCAGGCTTCGACATCACCCACACCGTGCGCTACCGGAACGTCCGGGCCAACCCCCGCGCCACACTGGTGATCGACGATCTGGCATCAACCGACCCGTGGAGCCCCCGGGGCATCAAGATCACCGGTTCGGCCCGGATCGAGGAGGCAGACGACGGCCCGCGCTTTCGCATCACCCCCGAGGTCGTCATCTCCTGGGGCATCAACGACACCACGCCGGGCATTCCGACCATGGAACGCCGGGTCGTCGGCCCGCAGGCCGCCTGACTCCATCCCGTCCGAAACAACAGTTCCGGGAGAAGCAAGGCCCGGAGGAAGAAAGCGAGACAACTCGATGGCCAACTACATGATGGTTTGCACCTTCACCCCTGATGCGCAGTGGGACGAGGTGACGGCGATGGTGGCAGAAGAACAGGTTGCCGCCAAGACCCTCCAGGACGAGGGGCGACTGCTCGGCGTGCGGGTTTCGGTCAAACGCGACAAGGTGTTCCTCGACGTGGTGGCCGAGGATGAGACCGAGGCCAGGGCCACCGTGGGCCGCCTCCCCATGTCCCGCTGGTGGGACCTCGAGGCCTACGAGATCGCTTCACCGGTCTAGGGGCCCAACGAGGATCAGGGATCCAGATCCAGGTGGCCCTCGGCGCCCTCCGTGCCTGGCGACCAACCCGCTGGCGTAACGGTCAGATCGACCGGCCGAACCCTCGTGAACCGGCGAAAGGGCCCCTGACCAAGGGTCCACCGGGGCCGGGACTGCTCTTCACTAGAGTGGTCTCCATACAACTTCGAACCGCCACCGTGCCAAAGGTGGCTTGTTCGGATCGTTCATTTCGACTAGAAAAGGGGGCGATATGACTCACGCCGAGCAGTACTCGACGTCCGAGCCTGGTGCCTGCCCCACCGCACTTTCTAAGCCTCGTCGACGTAACGTCATCGTCACCACCGTGGCCGCGGCCCTGGCCTTCAGCGGAACCATGGCTGTCGTTTCTTCGCCGGTATCGGCCGACACGGTGTCCAGCCTCCGCGCCCAGGCGGCCCAGGTGTCCAGCCAGCTCGCCGCCGACCAAAGCCGGATCCAGGCCATTGACGGTCAGGTCCAGGCCGCCGACTACCACCTGTCGCAGCTCAATCAGCAGATTGCGGCGACGAAGGCCCAGCAGGTCAAGGACCAGAAGTACGTGGACGCCGACCGGTCCCAGTTGAGGAAGCAGGCCATCAACGACTACACCAGGGGTGGAACCAGCAACCAGGTGACGGACATGTTTTCCGGAAACCTCAACGCCAACGGCATCCAGCACGAGTACTCGTCGATCGCCACCGGGAACGTGACAGCCACCATTGACCGGCTCCACACGGCCGAGAGCCAGTTGGCCGCCACGACGTCCTCGCTCCAGAGCCAGAAGGCACAGGTGGAGGCCACCCAGAGCCAGTTGTCGTCCGAGAAACATCAGGCGGAATCGGCACTCAGTCAGGCCCAGGCCACCAAGAACGGACTGTCGGCCCAGTTGGCCCAGGCCGTCGCCCAGGAGCAGGCCGCCCAAGCGGCCGCCGCCAGGTCCCGGGCCGAGGCCACCCTGGCCGCCGCCCAGAAGACGGTCGCCCAGCAGCAGGCCGGATCCGGCGGCGGGGCATCATCCGGCGGGAGTTCGTCGGGCTCGAGTGGTGGCGGATCCGGCTACGTGCCGTCGACGCCCGCTCCTCCGACCCTTCCCGGCGCGGCCGGTGCCGTTCAGGCCGCCGAGGGTGAAGTCGGTGTGCCCTACGTCTGGGGTGGTGCCTCACCCGGCACCGGCTTTGACTGCTCCGGTTTGGTGGAGTGGGCCTACGCCCAGGTGGGCATCAGCCTCCCCCACTACTCGGGCGCCCAGTACCAGATGACCGCCCCCATCTCGCTCGGTGAAATCGCACCAGGAGACCTCCTCTTCTACGGTCCCGGTGGCGACGAGCACGTGGCGATGTACGTCGGTGGCGGGATGATGGTGGAAGCACCCCAGACCGGCTACAACGTGCACATCACGCCCATCCGCACCGGCGACGGCTTCGCCGGCGTCGGCCGGGTGTCCTGAACCATTCTTCCTGACCGCTTCCCGGCCCGCCGGGACGCCGTGTCGTCAGGCATACTGGGATCCCCATGAGACCGATTCCCGTTGCCTTCCACCTCTGGTTCCTCGAGATCCACACGTACGGCATCGGACTGGCCCTCACCTTCTGGTTCGGCCTGCGCTACACCGAGCGACGCCTCGGCCGGGCGGGATACGACAACTCGTGGGTCACCTCGCTCTTCCTGTGGGTCATCGGGGCCGCCATCGTCGGGGCCCGGGCCCTCCATGTGGTGTCCAACCTCGGCTACTACTCGACGCATCCGGCCCAGATCATCGCCATCTGGCAAGGAGGGCTGTCTTCCTTCGGTGGCCTGATCTTCGCCGTCCCCGTCGCCATTGTGATCCAGCGCCGACGTTGCCCGGACCTTTCCACCTTGCGCTTTGCCGACCTGATGGCCCCCATCCTCATGGCGTGCTGGAGTCTGGGCCGGATTCTCGGGCCCCAACTGATGGTCGCCGGAGGCGGACATGCGACCAACCAGTGGTTCGGCATGTACTACGCCGGCCAGGTCGGGAAACGTCTTCCGGTCCCGATCTTCCAGTCCCTCGAGGACCTCGCGATCTTCATCGTCCTGATCCTGGTGGGTCGCCACCTGGAGAAGGTCGGTCCACTTCTGCGACCGGAACTGGCCGATGACCCCAAGGCGCTGGCCAAACTGCCCCGTCCACCGGCCGGACTGATCCTGGGCATCGGCATGGTGATGTGGGGAATCGAACGGTTCCTCGACGAACATCTGTGGTTGGGCGAAGACGGAAAGGTCGGCTCGATGCTGGTGCAGATCGCCGGCCTCACCTTGGCCGCGGTTGGTCTCGTGCTGCTGGTCAGCCGCTGGCGGGCCTTGCCGGCCTGGCGGGCGGCCGTGAAGGACGCCGACGTCGACGACAGCACCGAAGCTGGCGGGTTGGACGTCGACGAGGAGGCCGACGTGGCCCTGACCGGCGAGGTGGCCCGTTCCGCCGACTCTCCACGGAACGACGGATCCGCCTGACGCCGTTGCGCCAGCCGTTTGTTCGGTCGGCTGCGCCCACCCATCCCGACCGCCCGGAGGCTTCCGAGGGGTTCCCCTCGTGGCCACACGTCCCTTCGACCGGTGGAACCGGCGATCGAACCTCTCTGGCCCTGACCGACGCGTCGGCGACTTCCGTTCAACCGCCCCGGGCCGACACCTGATCCGCCGTGAGTTGCCCACCACGGACCGGGTCTCCAGAAGGGTCCGACGTCGTTCGCTCCACACGCCCGGGGCGCCCCGCCATGGCATCGGGCCTCGGGACACCGATCCACCGGGTTGACGATCCGAGCACCAGACCAAGACCCACGACCACCAAGGCCACGAGGACGCCGAAGGCAGCCGGATCGGCCGTCACGACGAGGATTGCGGTGGCCACCAGGGCCTCGACGGCGATGACGATCCAGCTGGCGACGGGAGAAGACGCAAAGAACCGCCGGTGGAAGGAGACCATGGCTTCGGTGGTCGTCAGTGACCGGCCCAACAGCACCGCCGCTCCCCGGACGCCACCGAATCCGATGCCAAGGCCGAGCGCCCACCAGGGCCGGCCGCACAGGGCAGCCAGCCAGACCGTGAGATAGACGGCCGCCGTGGTGATGTAGGTGGCCAGACCACAGCCGATCTGGACGCCGAACCCGGCGCCATAGACCCAGGGCCGGTAGTGGTCGAGCCAGCGCTCGTTGACCTGGCGGCGGTGGACGGGCAGCCGGTGGCCACCCAGACCAAGGTCGGAACCGATGGCGACCAGCACACCGGCCAGTGCCACCGAGGCGGTCACCGGACCCGAGAGGCCGGCCAGATGGACACCTTGCGCCAACACCGCCATCAGGCCGCCGAGGAGGGCTCCCCCGACGAGCGATCCCGCAATGAACCACGACGCGGTGGCCCGGAAGGTGGTGCCCCGGCCCCGCTCCCCCATCGGAGTGATGGTCGAGAGCATGGACTGGCCACAAGGCGACCATGTCGAACGCACGGCGGCGGCCAGAGCCACCAGCGCCGCCGAGATTCCGAGCGTCAGGGTGATCGTCATCGTCTGCTCCTTACGTTCCGTAGGCAGAGCCGTAGAACGGCGTCGTGGCCGGAAGTGCAAAGACCTGGGCGTCGAGGTCGGTCATCCAGTACCCGGTGCCACCGGGCACGAGAGAAAGGGACACCACGTCGGCCTTCGGAGTCACGCCCTGGCCGGGCAGGCCACCTTGGAAGACGGCATCCCCGAACGTGTAGATCGCCCCGTTGGCCCCGGCGAGGTAGTAGCCCAGTCCGGTCGGGGTGAGGGCCATGGCCACGACCGGTTTGGCCGGGGTGACACCCTGGCCGGGCAGACCGCCCCAGAAGACAGCGTCCCCGAACGTGTAGATCGCCCCGTTGGCCCCGGCGAGGTAGTAGCCCAGTCCGGTCGGGGTGAGCGCCATGGCCACGACCGGCTTGGCCGGGGTGACCTTGAGGGTCGGCAGGTCACCCCGGGAGACGGCATCCCCGAAGGGGTAGACCGCTCCGTTCGAGGCCAGCAGGTAGTAGCCC